>CACKZH010000012.1 GCA_902604575.1 uncultured Pelagibacteraceae bacterium | reverse complement strand
TCAGATGGAATTTTAATAAAACTCCCAAAAAAGAAACAAGATTTAAGAATGGATTTACCAACAATTGGCCTGAAAACTTTTATCGACATAAAAAAATATGGATTACGAGGTGTTGTTCTACAATCTAAAAAAAATATTTTTCTAGACAAAACTGAATGTATTAAATTTGCTAATAAAAATAAGATTTTTATCAATATTATATGAAAAAAATATTCATATTAACAGGTGAGCCTTCAGGAGATAAATTAGCCTCAACTGTTATATCAAAACTAAAGTCCCAAAATCCTGATATTGAATATTTATCTGTTGGTGGAAATCATTTAAATAAATTAGGAATTAACTCTATTTTTAAGTTAAGTGAAATAACATATCTTGGTTTTACCAGTATTTTACTAAATATATTTAAAATCAGAAATAAAATAAACCAAACAGTTAATGAAATAATTAAATTTAATCCCGATATACTATTTTCTGTTGATAGTCCTGATTTTACTATGAGAGTTGCAGAGAGAGTAAAAAAAATAAACAATAAAATTAAAACTATTCACTATGTAGCTCCTCAAGTTTGGATATGGAGGAAAAATAGAGTTAAAAAAATTAAAAAATTTATTGATCATATTCTTTTATTATTTGATTTTGAAAAAAAATATTTTGATAAAGAGGATGTTAAAAATACTTTTGTTGGACATCCATTAATTGAGAATAGTAAAGAGAGTAAAAAAATTATTGAAAATATAATTCCTAAAGATAAAAAAATTATATCAATTTTCCCTGGAAGTAGAAAGTCTGAAACAGATGCATTATTAAATATTTTAATTAATTTTGTAATATTAATGAACAAAAAACATAATGATTTTTATTTTTATTTTCATGCAACTGATGAAAATAAAAATTTAATTTTGTCAGAAATTAAAAAATTGGATATTGAAAATGTGGATGTAGTTTCAGACGAAAGTATTAAATCTAAAATTTTATCTAATTCTGTTTTTGCTGTTTCTAAATCAGGTACAGTTTCATTGCAAATTTCTAGTTCAAATATACCATCAATAATTATTTATAAACTCAGTTTTATAAATTTTATGATATTTAAAATGTTAGTTAATGTTAAATATGCAAACATAATTAATATAATTAATAATCGAGAAGTTATTCCAGAATTGTTACAAAATGAATGTAACGCTGATGAAATCTATAGATCAGTAATTTATCTTTTAAAAAACCCTGATCTTATAAAAAAACAATTACTTGATTGTTCAAAAACATTAGAGGGAATTAGATCTAAAACTTCTTCTTCTGAAGAGGCTTGTCTAGTTTTAAGAAATTATCTTAGACAGCCTAATTAACACCTCTTCTTTGCCAAGAGCTATAACTATATCATATAAACCAGGACCAAATTTTGATCCAGTCAAGGCAATCCGTATAGGCTGACCAACTCCCTTAAAATTTGTATCATTTGTTTTAATCAAATTATTTACTACAGGCTCTAAACTCTCTTTATTTATATTTGATATATGTGATAATTCTTTAATAAATTCTGAAATAATTTTTTTTGCTTTATCATCAATCAATTTTAAATCATCCTGATTGAAGTTAACTTCATCATTGATGATGAATTTTGAATTATTGTAAATATCTTCTAAGGTTTTAGCCTTATTTTTTAAAAATGATAATGAGGATTTAACTTTTGTTTCTTTATCACTTTTAATTTCTTCTTTATAAATTTTGCAATATTCAAATAGATTTTGATAAAGATCGTTCTCATCGATTGTTTTTATATAGTGCTCATTCATTGATAATATTCTGCTTATATCTAGCTTTGATGGTGATTTGCCAATACCTTCTAAATTAAAGAATTCAATGCTCTCATCCAGAGTAAATATTTCTTTGTCTTGATATGACCATCCAAGTCTAAGTAGATAATTTCTTAAAGCATCAGGCATTATGCCTATTTTTGAGTAATCATCTAACGTTGAGGCATTATCTCTTTTTGAAAGTTTTTTACCTTCAATAGTATGAATTAATGGAATGTGCGCAAATTCAGGAACATCCCAACCCATTGCTTGATATATTTGTATTTGTTTAAAAGTATTTATCTTGTGATCATCTCCTCTAATTATATGTGTCATTCCCATTTGATGATCGTCAACGGTTGCAGAAAGGTTGTAAGTCGGCGTTCCATCGTTTCTTAAAATTATAAAATCTTCTATTGTATTATTTTCAATTTCAATATCTCCTTGAACTAAATCTTTAAGATTAGAATTTCCATTTATTTTACTTTTAAATCTAATCACGGGTTTAATATCTTTAGGAGCATCTTTTTCATCAGAATCTCTCCATTTTCTATTATAAATATATGGCATCTTTTTTTGCCTAGCTCTTTTTTTTTGTTCCTCTATCTCTTCAGCAGAGCAGTAGCATTTATATGCGTTACCTTTTTTTAATAATTCATTAGCAATTTTAATATGATCTTCTATTTTTTGTGACTGAATATATTCTTCATCATCATGCTCAATTCCTATCCACTTTAATGATTTAATAATTTGTATTTTGTATTCTTCTTTTGATCTTTCTTTGTCAGTATCTTCAATTCTTAGATGAAAAGTTCCTTTTTGATTTTTAGAGAACAACCAATTAAATAAGGCAGTTCTAACCCCTCCAATATGAAGAGCTCCAGTAGGAGATGGAGCAAAACGTGTTGCTACTTTAATCATCAATGCTGTTTAGACTATTTTTTTAGAAGTTTCTATATAAAGATACTAAAACTCCTTGAACTTTTACTCTATCAGGTCCAAAAATCTTAGTTTCATAGTTTCTATTAGCACTTTCAAGGGCTACAACTTTGCCTTTTTTTCGAATTCTTTTCAACATTGCTTCGTGTTCATCAATTAAAGCAACAACAATTTTACCATTATCGGCAGTGTCGGTTCTTCTTATAATAACCGTATCGCCTTCATGAATACCCGCATCTATCATAGAGTCTCCTTGAACTTTTAATCCAAAGTAATCTCCATTTTTTTCTAAATTATTAGGTAGTGGAATTCTTGAAACTTCATTTTGTATTGCTTCAACGGGTGTTCCTGCAGCAATTTTTCCAAGAACAGGAACTTCAATTTCATCAGAATTAATTTGTTCTTCATCTAACCCACCTTTAATTACACTTGGTGAAAAGCTATTATAAATATCATTTGCAGAAGCGGTCTCGGGTAATTTAACTACCTCTAAGGCTCTTGCTTTGTGAGCCAATCTTTTAATAAAACCTCTTTCCTCTAAAGCACTAATTAATCTATGAATACCCGATTTAGATTTTAAATTAAGAGACTGCTTCATCTCTTCATAAGAAGGAGATACACCAGAACTTCTCAACTTCTTGTTGATAAATAAAAGCAGGTTTTTTTGTTTTTTTGTTAGCATAAGAACAAATATCGTACAAACAATGTTCTATAAAAGTTCTTTTAAATTAACAATACTAAAAAAAACTAGTAAAATAGGGCTTTATTTGACTATAAAACTGAAAATATAGAGTTTTTATCTAAGTTTTTCAAAAGTGATTCACCAATTAAAAAAGTGCTAATTGATGTTTTGTTATTAAGTTCTAATAGCTCTTCTTTATTCTTAATTCCACTTTCAGATATTAAAGGACCTTTGTGACTTTTTACAACATCATAAATATCATAAGTTGTATTTATATCAGTTTTAAGTGTTTTTAAATTTCTATTGTTTATTCCAATTAATGCATCTTTAAAATTTAATGCTTTTTTAGCTTCTTCCACTGTATGAACTTCAACTATAACCGACATATTGTATTTCATAGCTTCATCATATAATTCATAAGCTAGATCATCTGAAACCCCAGCTAAAATAATTAAAATAGCATCAGCGCCATAACTTTTTGCCAAAGGTATTTGAAATTTATCGATAAAAAAATCCTTACACAATATAGGTAAATTTATTTTATCTTTTATTTTGCTTATGTGAATTAAATTTCCTAAAAAATAATCTTCTTCTGTTAAAACTGAAAGGCAAGTTGCCTTATTATTTAAATAAATCTGAGCAATATCTACAGGATTATAATCGTTAATTATTATACCCGCTGAAGGACTTGCTTTTTTAATTTCAGCAATAATTGAAGTTTTATTATTTTTTATATTATTTTCTATTTTCTCTTTAAAATTAATATAGCTGTTGTTCTTATTAATTAATTCATCCAAAGTTTTAAGATCTAGTGATTTTTTTAATTTATCAACTTTTTCAATTTTCTTTTGAATGATATTTTGAAGTATATTTTCAGACATTTTGAATTTTTTCTAGATGTAAAAAAGTTTTTCCAGAAAGGATAAATTCTCTTGTGTAATTATATGCTTCAGAAAAGTCTGAAAATTTTTCTCCAACAATTAAACCTGCTGCAGCATTTAAACAAACTGCTTTTGAAAAGTCATTATCTTTACCTTTAAAAATTTCAATCATCTTATCAGCATTAAATTTTGCATCATCACCCACTAGATTTTTAAAATTATCTGCATTAACCCCTAAAGCATTTGGATCTATTTTTATTTCAGATATTTGACCATCTTTTAATTGAATAACATTAGTGATTGCATATGGAGATATTTCATCTAATCCATCCTCGCTATTTACTATCCAAGCAAATTTTAAATTTAAATTTTTAAGTCCTTCTGCAAAAATTTTTAATAATTTTTTATCAAAAACTCCTACAACTTGTCTCTCTGCAAGTGCTGGATTACTTAATGGACCAATCATATTAAAAATGGTTCTTTTTCCAATTTTTTTTCTTACGGGTCCTACAAATCTCATCGCACTATGATAATTTGGTGCAAACATAAAACCAAAATTGTTGGTATTAATTTCTTTTTCTATATCCTTAGGTTCTAAATCAATTTTAATTTTAAGAGCTTCTAAAACATCACCGGACCCACATTTCGAGGAAACAGCTTTATTGCCATGCTTAGCAACTTTTGTACCCATACTAGCTAAAAGTAGGGCAGAAGCAGTTGAAATATTGAGGGTATTCATACCATCACCGCCAGTACCACAAGTATCAATACAATCACTTACATTTACTCGTTTTGATTTTTCTCTCAGAACAAAAACTCCACCTGCTATTTCATCTGAAACTTCACCTTTTTCAGACAGCAAAGTTAAAAAGTCAAAAATTTCATCATCACTGGCTTTTCCTGTCATTAATATTTCAAAAGCAGTTTTACTTTCTTCAAAAGTTAAATCTTGTTTATTTTTAAGTTTTTCTAAAATTTGATCCATAAATTTAATTGTTAATAAAGTTTTTAAGAATTTTCATTCCAAACTTAGTTTTAATACTTTCAGGATGGAATTGTACACCATGAATATTAAATTTTTTATGTTGTACACCCATTATAATCCCATCTTCTGTCTCTGCTGTAATCTCTAGATCTTTTGATAAGGTTTTTTTATCAATTACCAAACTATGGTATCTGGTAGCTTCAAATATATTTGGGAGGTTTTTTAAAATACCGATTTTTTTGGATTTAATTTTGCTTGTTTTGCCATGCATTAACTTTCTTGCTTGAACAATTTTTGATCCAAAAACTTGTCCAATTATCTGATGACCTAAACATACTCCTAAAAAAGGTAATTCTTTGTATAATGAATTCAATATTTTAATACAATTGCCAGATTGATTTGGGTTACCTGGTCCTGGTGAAATAACAATTTTATCATATTTCTTTTTAATGATTTCTTTAGAATTAATTTTATCATTTCTAACTACATCAACTTTAACATTTAATGAGGAGATATAGTGATACAAATTAAAAGTAAAACTATCGTAATTATCTATTAACAATACTTTCATTATCTTAAAGCATTAATTAAAGCTTTCGCTTTATTAACTGTTTCCTCATATTCATTTTTAGGTTTACTGTCTGCAACTATACCCGCACCTGCTTGTACATAAAATTTTTTATTTTTAGCAACTGCAGTTCTTAAAGCTATGCATGTATCAAATTCCCCATTTGCAGAAAAATATCCAATACCACCAGCATAAACTTTTCTTTTTGTTGTTTCTAATTGATCTATAATTTCCATAGCTCTAATTTTTGGGGCCCCAGAAACAGTACCTGCTGGAAAACCAGCTAAGAGCGATTTAAATTTTGAAAATTTTTTATTATATTCCCCAACTACATTTGAAACTATATGCATAACATGAGAATATCTTTCAATAATGAAGCTTTCTGTAACTTTTACCGAATTTATCTTTGAGACTTTACCAGCATCATTTCTACCCAAATCAAGTAACATCAAATGCTCTGAAAGTTCTTTTTTATCTTTAAGAAGGTCTTTTTCATAAAACAGATCTTCTTTTTTGGTTTTACCCCTTGGTCTGGTTCCTGCAATTGGTCTTACAGTAATTTTATTATCCCTAAGTCTCACAAGTATTTCAGGACTTGCACCAATTATTTGAAAATCCTCAAAATTGAAGAAAAACATAAAAGGAGAAGGGTTTGTTACTCTTAGTTTTTTATAAATATCTAATGGTTTCTTTGTTAATTTTGCCTCAAATCTTTGGCTTAAAACAACCTGAAAAATATCTCCTAATTTGATATATTTTTTTGCCTTATTAACCATTGATAAAAATTTATTTTTTGAAGTGTTGGATTTCACTTTTATATTTTTTGATTTTTGAATTATTTTTTTATCAATATTCTTAATTGATGACTGAATGAGTAATTTAAACAAATCAGATTTAACTTCTTCATATTTATTTTGATAGTTTTTAATTTTTTCATCTTTAAAAATATTGAATATGTAAAATATTTCTTTTTTTAAATTGTCATGAATAACCAAAATTCTTGGACGAAGAAGTCTAACATCTGGTAAATTGAGATCATTTTTACAATTATTCGGAATTTTTTCTATGTATCTGATTGAATCATAAGAAAAATACCCAGAGATTAATGAGCAAATGTTAGGTAAATTTTTGGGTGTTTCAAACTTGAAATCTTCAATTATTTTTTCAATTAATTTGTCTGGTTTATCAATTAATTTTCTTTTTTTATTTGTTTGAATTAGATAAGAATTATTATTATTAAATTCCCAAATTTTATCAGGATTTTTACCAAATATTGTATATCTACCTTTGATTTTACCTTTTTCTACAGACTCAAATATAAAACTATTTTTTTCCTTTAGGAAATTATCTATTAGGTTTAATACTTCCTCATCATTTTTTACTTTCTTTTTAGTAAAAATGATTTGATTTTTTTTGCTTCTGTGTCGAAACTTAAAATCTTTGAAGCTTCGATTAATTATCATTTGAAATAATTTTTAATTCGATCAATAGTTTTTTGATTTAATTGAACCTGATATTTAGTATTTAGCAATTCATCATACGATTGTAGGATACTTTTTCTGTTGTTTGTATTTTGTTCATTTACAAATTTGATGTATTTCTCATCATTTTCGCTAAATGAGTTTTTATTTGTTCTAGTGATTTTTACTAAATAAATTTTATCTTCTTTATTTACTAGAGCAAAAGAGTTTACAGGTAGAGTATAAAGCATTTTTACTGAATTAATATCAATGAGCTTATCATCTTCTATAGAATTAATAGAAGAATATTCCTTCTTTGATCCTGCTAATTCTTCAAATTTTAAATTATCAAATTTCTTATTTTGAATTTCTTCTATAATTTCTCTATTGTAATCAAATTTACCTTTTTGATATATTAACTCTACTATTTCTCCTTTAATGATTTCATCATTTAAATCTGGAGCTCGATCATACTGATTATCAATATTATAAAGTAAAAAGTTATCACCACTCTCTATCAAGTCTATTTTAGATGTTTTCTTAGAATAAATTAAATCTTCATTAATCTGTTTGCTAGAGCTAGGTGCAAACTGATTTACTTCAACAATGTCAACATTTATACCTTCCAATATAGTGTCAAATGTACTTCCTTGAGAGATTTTGTTCTCAATTGAGTCAATTTCATCAAAAAACTCTTGATTAAATTCTTCTATGCCAATTAGGTTTTTTGGATTTAAAATTACATACTTAAAATCTATATATTCTCTTTTTAATTGATCTTTATTTTCATCCATAAATATTTCAATTTCACTTGCTGTGTAATCAGCTTTTTTTTTATATAAATTTTCCATATCAAAATACTCGATATCCAAAGATTTATTATTTTCCTCAAACTTTTTTTTTATCAAAAAATTTGGTGTTATTGTTCCAGCACCAATAAATTCAAATAAGTGTTTCTGTAATTCTCTATTTTTTAATTGCAGTTCAAACATTGGAGCTGACAAGTTGTTTGAGAGTAAAAATTTTTCATATTTAATTCTTTGAAAAGTACCATTTTCATCATGGAAATTTTTATTTTCTTTAATGTTTTTAAGTATAGTTCTTTCGTTAATTGAAAGATCAAAGTCTTTAATTTCTAAATCAATCAATGTAGTTGAAATTAATCCTGACAATAACTCTTCAATAATATTATTTTCTAAATTATCTCGAATAGCTTCTTGTGAAATCCCACTTTGATTAATATAGTCAATAAAGTCTTGGCTGGTTACATTTGTTTTATTTATTTTAGCAATATTGTTTTGATTATTTGTACTAAATCCACCACCAAAACCACCAAAGATGAATGCGAAAGCAACAAAAGCCATCACTAAAAATCCTCCAGTTTTTTTCCATCCTAATTCTTTTAGTTTTTTAATCATTGCGTCATAAATTTATTGATCTGTAAAAAACAAATCTATAGATTAAAAAGTCAATTATGACAAACAAATATATGTATTTTGTAGCTAATTGGAAAATGTTCGGTGATTTAAGAACTCTAAATTCACTTGATAAAGTAATAAAGTTTTCAAAAAAAAATAAAAAAAATAAGTTTAAAATAGTTTATTGTCCACCAAATACATTAATTCGTCCATTATCGAGAAGACTAAAAAAAACAAAAATAGAGGTTGGTGCCCAAAATTGTCATCACTGCTATGACTTCGGAGCGTATACTGGCCAAGTAAATTCTACTATGCTTAAAAATGTTGGTGCAAAGTATGTTATTTTGGGACATTCAGAAAATAGACAACTAGGTGAGACAGATAATTTAATTAATTTAAAAATAAAAAGTGCAATTAAATCAGGTCTCAAAATTATATTTTGTATTGGCGAAACTTTGAAAGAAAGAAGACAAAAAAAGACTAATCAAATTTTAAAAAGACAAATTGAAAAAGGATTAAAATTGATAAAAAATAAATCTAAAATTATTATAGCCTATGAGCCAGTATGGTCTATTGGCACAGGTGTAATTCCAAAAGAAGCTGATTTAAACAAAACTATTTCATTTATTAAAAGTAGATTTGTAAAAAAATATCCAAAAATTTTATACGGTGGATCTGTAAATACTAATAACATTGATAAATTAAAAAAAATTACCATCATTAATGGTTTTTTGATTGGAGGTGCATCGCAGAATCCAAAAAAATTTATTGATATAATTCAAAAAACCATTATTTAGACCCACATGGAAACTTTATTACTAGTAATCAACATCATACTTGCAGTTATTTTAGTACTTTTGGTTTTATTACAAAAATCAGAGGGGGGCGCTCTTGGTATTGGAGTTTCTCAAGAAAATTTTATGCTATCTAGGTCAGCAGGAAGTTTCATGACAAAAGCTACTGCGATTGTAGCAACACTTTTTATTATTTGCAGTTTAGCTCTTACGATAATTTCTAGAGCAGAACTTACCCCTACGGGCTCAGTATTAGATACTGTTGAGGAAAAAACTGAGGACACCCCATCAATTCCAGAAAATAATTAATTAATCCTTTTCAATTCATTTTTTATTCGCTATAAGATACTTCCATGGCGCGATATATATTTGTCACTGGCGGCGTGGTTTCCTCCCTTGGTAAAGGTCTCTCTTCAGCGTCACTAGCTTATTTATTACAATCCAGAGGTTATAAAGTCAGATTAAGAAAATTAGATCCATATCTAAATGTTGATCCAGGAACAATGAGTCCGTTTCAACATGGAGAAGTTTTTGTAACAGATGATGGTGCTGAAACAGATTTAGATTTAGGTCACTATGAAAGATTTTCAGGGGTAACTGCAAAGAAAACCGATAACATAACAACTGGAAAAATTTATAACGATGTTCTTAGAAAAGAAAGAAAAGGTCAGTATTTAGGTAAAACAGTTCAAGTGATACCCCATATCACAGATAGGATTAAAGAATTTATAAAACACGATACTTCCAAAGAAGATTTTGTCATTTGTGAAATAGGAGGAATAGTAGGGGATATAGAAAGCTTACCATTTGTGGAAGCAATTAGACAATTTTCAAATGATATTGGAAAAAAAAATGCATTATTTATTCATCTAACTTTAGTTCCTTATTTAAAAGCATCCGATGAAATAAAAACAAAACCGACTCAACATTCAGTTAAAGAATTAAGAAGCATTGGTATTCAACCAGATATAATAATTTGCAGATCTGAAAGACCTATACCTTTAGATCACAGAAAGAAAATTTCATTGTTTTGTAATGTTGATATTAAAAATGTGATAGAAACAGTTGATGTTAAAACTATTTATGAAGCACCAATTAGTTTTTTTAATCAAAAATTAGATATTCAAGTTTTAAATTATTTTAAATTAAAATCAAAAAAACCTGCAAATTTAAAACCTTGGAAAAAAATAACTAAAATTACTCTAAATACAAAAAGACATATTAATATCGCAATTATTGGTAAATACGTTGAATTAAAGGATGCTTATAAATCTTTAGATGAAGCCCTTACTCATGGAGGAATAACCAACAATCTTAAAGTTAATTTAGTAAGAATAGATTCTGAAAAATTAAAAGTTTCAGAAATAAAAAATAAACTTAAGAATGTGTCAGGAATTTTAATTCCAGGTGGATTTGGTAAAAGAGGAACTGAAGGCAAAATTGAAGCAATAAGGTATGCTAGAATAAATAAAATTCCATTTCTTGGAATTTGTTATGGAATGCAAATGGCTATAATTGAATTTGCTAGAAATCAATTAAAGATTAAAAAAGCAACCTCTTCTGAGTTTGATAAGGGTGGAGTTCATATTATTGGTTTAATGCATGAATGGGAAAAAAGTGGTAAAAAAGTAAAAGGAACAGATAAAGATTTAGGAGGCACCATGAGACTTGGTTCTTATGATGCAATCTTGAAAGATAAATCTAAAATTAAAGATATTTATAAATCTAGATTAATTAAAGAGAGACATAGACATAGATATGAAGTGGATATTTCATATAAAGAAAAATTTGAGAAGAAAGGATTGATATTTTCAGGTTTATCTCCAGATCATAAGCTACCAGAGATAATTGAACATAAAAATCATCCTTGGTTTATAGGAGTTCAGTTCCATCCTGAATTTAAATCTAGACCTTTGAACCCACATCCTTTATTCTCATCTTTTATCAAAGCAGCAAAAAATCATAGATGAGTGCGATTAAAGTAAATTGTGAAAATATAGAAATTTCAAATAACAATAAGATTTGTATTATTGCAGGTCCATGCCAACTTGAGACAGAGCAACATGCACTCGATATGGCGGGAAAAATTAAGGAAATTACTTCGAAATTTGGCCTTGGATTTATTTACAAAACTTCATTTGATAAAGCGAACAGAACCAGTTTAAAAGGTAAAAGGGGAGCAGGATTAGATATATCACTTCCTGTATTTGATAAAATTAAAAAGGAATTAAATGTTCCTATTTTAACAGACATTCATAATGCAGAACAATGTGAAGTTGTTTCAAAACATGTCGATGTTTTACAAATCCCAGCTTTTTTATGTCGACAAACAGACTTATTAATTGCTGCAGCTAAAACAAATAAAATTATAAACGTTAAAAAAGGTCAGTTCTTAGCACCGTGGGATATGGTGAATGTTACAAAAAAAATTTCAGAGTCTGGAAATGATAAAATATTGGTAACAGAAAGAGGTGCAAGTTTTGGATACAATACTTTAATTTCTGACATGAGATCATTACCTATAATGGCAAAGAATGGTTATCCGGTAATTTTTGATGCCACTCACTCCGTTCAACAACCAGGTGGACAAGGAGAATCCTCTGGTGGTCAAAGAGAATTTGTTGAATATTTAGCAAGAGCAGCAGTTGCAGTTGGAGTCGCTGGTGTATTTATTGAAACTCATCAAGATCCAGACAATGCACCTTCCGATGGACCAAACATGGTACCATTGAATAAATTAGAGAATCTATTAAAACAATTATACGACATAGATAATCTAATTAAAAAATAGTGAGCAAAATTTTAAAAGTAAAAGCACGTCAAGTTTTTGACAGTAGAGGAAATCCAACAGTAGAGGCAGAAGTTTATATAAAATATAATAGTGCATCTGCAATTTGTCCTTCAGGCGCTTCCACAGGAACATTTGAAGCTTTTGAAAAAAGAGATAAAAATAATAAACGGTATTTAGGAAAAAGTGTTTTAAGTGCAGTTAACTTAGTCAACACAAAGATTTCAAAAAAATTAAAAGGACAAAGTATTCACAACCAAGAAAGAATTGATGCTTTGTTAATTAACTTGGATGGCACAAGACAAAAAACTAACTTAGGAGCTAATGCGATGTTAGCTGTTTCTATGGCTGTTAAAAAATTGTCTGCAAAAGCAAAAAAATTACCTTTATATAAAACTTTTTCTCAAAAAAATAACTTTCAATTACCTTATCCATTAATGAACATTATTAATGGTGGAGCACATGCAAATAATGGTCTTAGAATTCAAGAGTTTATGATCAGACCTGATCGAGCAAAAAGTTTTTCTGAGGCGATGCGGATTTGTTTTGTTGTCATTAAAAACTTAAGTAAATTAATTAAAGCTAAAGGTTTATCAACTTCAGTAGGTGATGAAGGTGGGTTTGCACCTATGATCAGTAGTAATAACCAAGCTTTAGATTTAATTGTGAGTGCAATTAAAAAATCAGGATTTATTAATGGGAATGATGTTTCTATTTGTCTAGATGTGGCTGCTAATGAATTATATAAAAAGAACAAATACTCCATTCATTCAAAAAGTTATATTTCAGTTGATAAATCCATTAAAGAATATAAAAAAATTATTAAAAAATATAAAATCAAGTCTATTGAGGATCCATTTGCTGAAAATGATTGGTTGGCATGGAATAAATTAATGAAATCAATAAAAAAAGTTCAGATTGTTGGAGATGATTTGTATGTAACAAATCTTGAAAGATTGAAGAAAGGTTTCTTAAATATTTCTTCTAATTCTATCTTAATAAAGCTAAATCAAATTGGTACCGTTTCAGAAACTCTTGATGTCATTAAATTTGCACAAACCATTGGATATAAAACAGTTATATCACACCGATCAGGTGATAGTGAGGATACGTTTATTGCTGATTTAGCAGTAGGCACTAATTCAAATCAAATTAAAACAGGATCTTTAGCTAGATCTGAAAGGGTTGCAAAATATAATCAATTAATCCGTATCGAAGAAGAACTTGGAAAAAAAGCGAGGATGAATAAGATCATTTAATGCTTAGATTAATAAAAAGAAATTATTTTTTATTAACATCTGTTTTTCTTATTTTTTATTTTGGTTTTAATTTAGTTTCTGGTGAGAGAGGTCTTTTTTCGTATATAGAAAAAAAGGAACTTTTGTCTAACTTGAAAAAAGAAGAATTAACCCTAATTAGTAAAATAGAAGAGATGGATCATAAAAATTCACTTCTAAGCACTAATTTAGATCTTGATTATATTGAGACTTTAATTAGAGAAAGATTTTTGTTTGGTAAAAAAAATGAGACAATTTATATAATTAAAAAAGATGAAAAGTAGACATCCAGAAAAAGAAAACAAACCGGTTAATCCAATTAAAAAAAAACCTGATTGGATTAGATCAAAACTTACAAATAGTAAGGAATTCTTTTTAACTAAAACAATAGTTAATAGTAATAATCTTGTAACTGTTTGTCAGGAAGCAAACTGCCCAAACATAACTGAATGTTGGAGTAAGCGACATGCAACTTTTATGATTATGGGAGACACCTGCACAAGGGCATGTGCTTTTTGTGATGTTAAAACTGGTGTACCAGGAAAATTAGATCAACTTGAACCAGTTAAGATTGCAGAAGCAGTAAAAAAATTATATTTAAAACATGTTGTAATTACCTCAGTGGATAGAGATGATTTAGATGATGGTGGATCAGAACATTTTTTTGAAGTGATTAATCAAACTAGAAAATCAAACCCAAATACCACTATTGAAGTTCTTACACCTGATTTTTTAAGAAAAGGTGACGCATATAAAAAAGTTTTAGATGCTAAACCAGATGTTTTTAATCATAATATTGAAACTGTCCCTAGTCTTTATTTAAAAGTTCGACCCGGATCTAGATATTTTGCATCTTTAGAACTTTTGAAAAATGCAAAAAAAGTTAACAAAAATATTTTTACTAAATCAGGAATAATGGTTGGTTTAGGGGAGACGAGAGATGAAATTTTACAAGTCATGGATGATTTAAGGGCTGCGGATGTTGATTTCATAACTATTGGTCAATATTTACAACCATCAACCAAACATTATCCATTAGATCGATATTACACACCAAAAGAATTTGAAGATTTAGGAACAATAGCAAAAGCTAAAGGATTTTTGTTAGTCTCTTCATCCCCTTTAACCAGATCTTCATATCATGCTGATGAAGATTTTGCGAAACTTAAACAAAACAGATTAAAAAATAATTAATGCCAAAAGCATCAGTTAAGCGATTAATTGATAACAGAAAAGATAAGCTAATTGAGTTTGTTTTAGATATTGAGAAATACCCAGAATTTATTCCTTTCTGTGATAATTCAAAAGTTTATGAGAGAAGTGATAATGGCGATACCGTAAATATAATTGCTGATCTTACAATAGGTAAGGGGCCGTTTAAAGATACATTTAAAAGTGATGTTAAATTAAATAAAAAAACTGATCATATTTACGTTGTTAATTTAGGTGGACCATTAAATCATTTAGAAAATAATTGGAAATTTACTGAGACAGGAAATGATACCGAAGGTTACAAAACTGAAGTTATGTTTGATATTGATTTTGAAATAGAAAATAAGTTTTTAAATATTTTAATGACTAAATCTTTTCAATTTGGTCTAGAAAAGATAGCAGATGCGTTTCAAAAAAGAGCTGAAAGTATTAAATAATTTTACTAATTAAATTAATTACACTACTTACTGTTGATTTTTGAATTGAATTACGTTTTCTTGATTTAAATTTATTTTCTTTAACAAGCAAAGTTTTACCTTTTTTGATACCAATATAAACAAGCCCAACTGGTTTTTCTTTTGATCCTCCACCTGGGCCAGCAATTCCTGTTATCGAGACATTGATTTTACTCTTTGAAATTTTAGATAAATTTTCAACCATTGCCTTACAACACTCATGGCTAACCGCTCCGTAATTTCTAATAATATTTTTATTTACTTTTAATATCTTAATTTTTGCTTGATTAGAGTAGGTGATCAGACCCATTTTAAAGTATTTTGATGAATTGGCTAATTTAGTTAAATTATGAGTCAATAATCCACCCGTACAAGACTCAGCAACAGATATTGTTAATTTTTTTTGAATAAGTTTTTTATGAATTAAATTAAAACTCATTTAAAATAAATACTTAAAATATAAATTACTAGCATTGTATAAAATCCAGCCATTATATCATCCATTATAATTCCAAAATAATTTTTGAAATTTTTATCAAAATAACTTACTGGAAATGGTTTAAAGATATCAAAAAACCTAAATAGAAAAAAAGACACAATATAATAAATCTCTATCTTTAAAGTTAAAAGATTATTTTCACTTAAATATAAAACTAGTATGAGCGGCATAGATTGACCTAAAACTTCATCAATAACTATTTGTCTAGGGTCTTTATTTTTAAACTCACTTTCAGAGTCTTTAACTGCATAAAATGAATATAAAAACAAAAGAAGGAAAAAAATAATAGAGAATTTAAGATCTGTATATCCAAGTATTTCATATGCAATATAAATAAATACAGTAGTAACAAATGAAGTAACGGTTCCTGGTATTAATGAAATATATCCGTAACCAAAAAAAGTTGATATTAAAAGATTTATTTTTTTCATTCTGATATTGAACATATAACTTCGCAAGCTATAGCTTTTTCCTTTCCAATTAATCCAAGCTTTTCAACTGTTTTCCCTTTTAAATTAATTAGTTCTTTATCTATATTTAATAAATTCGATAAAGACAAAATTATTTTTTCTCTATGCTTAGAAACCTTAGGTTCTTCACAAATTAAATTAATATCAATATTGTTTATATAGAGATTTTTTTTATTTAATATTTGGATTATAGGTTGTAATATTTTTGTTGATCTAATATTTTTATATTTATTTTTATTATCTGGAAAGAATGTACCAATATCTTTTTTCCTCATTGCACCTAAAAAACTATCAATAATTGAATGAATTATAACATCACCATCAGAATGACCTTTTAGACCTGAATGAAATGGAATTTTAATACCACCTAAAAAAAGTTTTCTACCTTTTTCTAACCTGTGAATATCAAAACCAATTCCATAAAACGTTTTATTATTTTTCAAATCTTCTTTAAAAGTTATTTTTTGGTTAAAATTTTCACCTTTAATAAATTTTATATTTAAATTTTTTTCGATATAAAGAGCAGCCTCGTCAGTAATATTTTTGTTGTTCTTTATTGAAAGATTGTAAATATCTTTAAAATCAAATGCCTGCGGTGTTTGTGTTAAGAGTACATTTTTTCTATTTAAATTAAAAAAGTGATTTTTAATTTTATATTTTATTGTATCTTTAGAATTTATTATTGGTATTACTGCTTTATTATGTTTAAGAGAATTTAGCAATTTTTTTAAAAGTTTAATTGTAAAATTTGGTCTAGCTGCATCATGTATTAGTACATTTTTTGGTTTAAAATTTTTAATATATTTTAGAGCAATTAAAGAGGAATCTGATCTTTCTTTACCACCTTTAATTATTAAAATATTTTTATTAAATTTTTCTTTAATTAACGATTTGTTATTTATAACTAAAATAATTTTCTTAAAAAGTTTTGATTTTACAGCTTTGTCTATAGAATGTTTAAAAAGTGGCTTATTTTTGTAAATATTGTATTGCTTTTGTTTTTTTGAATTAAATCTTTTGCTTTGTCCTGACGCTAGTATTATAAAATAATTATTCATTTTTTATTAGATAGTATTTGTATTTAGATGGTCAATTTTATTAAAAAAAACATATATTTAATAATATTATTTATTATCACATTATCGATAGGTTTTTTAACTTTTTTAACTTTTATTGATAAAGGATTTATAGAGCTTTCAGATCAAAATTTACAAATTTTATTAGTCTTAAATATAGTTCTTTTAGCTGCTTTATTTATATTTATTTTTGTAGAAATCAAAAGCGCAATTAAAAATGATATTGACAAGGATGGTTTAAAATCCAACAAAAAATATATTACGTACTTTGGTTTATTTACTTTAATTCCATCTTTATTAATTTCAATTTTTTCATTATTTTTATTTTCATTTGCACTTGAAAAGTATTTTGACAAAAAAGTCACAACTGTAGTTAATAACTCTTATGAACTTGCAAAAAATTATGTCAATGAAATTAGAAACAAAATACAATCAGATATAGTTTTGATAGCTTTTGATACGAATAAAAGTAAAAAATTTTTAAATGACAACGTTGATGAATATAAAAGATTTTTAGATACCCAAAAATTTATCCGAAACGTTGATGAAATACATGTTATCGATGCTAATAAAAAAGTATTATTTACAACTTTAAAGGATGAACAGCCATATAGACCACCTGTTGATGAAGCTCTCAATTTAGTTTTAGAAGATGACAGACCTCTTAAGATAATTAATGCCCCTGAAAATATTTCTGCAGCAATAATAAGGTTACAAAATTTTGAGGATAGATTCTTATATGTTATAAAATATTTAGATAAAGATATATCAAGATATTTGACGGAGTCTCAAGAGGCTATTAACTTTTATTACACTGTAGAAGAAAAAAGCACAGGTATTAAAATTTCATTTGCAATAATTTACATAATAGTTGTTAGTGTTCTACTTTTTGTTTCTATATCTATTGCAATTAGATTTTCTTCAAGATTTTTTAGATCAATCAATAATTTAATATTTGCCTCTTCTTCAATAGGTCGGGGCAATTTTGATGTAAAAGTGCCTGAGGTAAAGACTGATAAAGATTTAGAAACTTTAAATAAAAATTTTAACCTTATGATTGATAGATTAAAAGATCAGCAAGAAAAATTAATTATTAATGAAAGACATGAAGCATGGGGAAGTCTGGCTAGAAAACTGGCTCATGAAATTAAAAATCCATTGACACCAATTCAATTAACAATCGATAGATTAAAAAATAAATATTCAGATCAATTAAATAATAGTAATGCAGAAAATTTTAAAGAAAATCTAAAAATTATTAATAATCAAATCAAACAAATTGAAAAGCTTGTTAATGAATTTTCAGACTTTGCAAGGATGCCAAAACCAATATTCAGACAAAATAATTTAGTTGAAATTATTGACGATAATGTCAATTTATTACAGGAACTCAATAATTCAATTAATATAAGTTTTGTTAAAAACTCTAATAAAATCTTTTTAGAAAGTGATAGAGAACAAATTAGCAGGGTTTTTTTAAATTTAATTAAAAATTCTATTGAAAGTATTAATCAAAAGAGTGAAAATAATAGTAAATTCAATAAAAAAATTACTATTGAATTAATACAAATTAATAACCAAATCAAAGTCATTATAGTAGATAATGGTATAGGATTCAGTAAATTGAATAACAATATTAAAGATATTTTAAATCCATATTTTACAACAAAAAAAAATGGAACTGGTTTAGGTTTATCGATTGTTAATAAGATTGTTAATGATCACAACGGAAAGATAGAATTTATATCAATTAATAATGGGGCAAAAATCATTTTAGATTTTATTAAATAAATGAGTGAGGAAATTTTAATAGTAGATGATAATGCAGATATTAGAAATATAATTAATGATTTGATTTTAGATGCAGGTTATAAAACGCGATTAGCTGCAAATTACAATCAGGCTTTAGGTGAAATAGATAAAAAACTTCCAGATGTAGCAATTCTAGATGTTAAGTTAGATAAGGGAGATAACGATGGGATTGAACTTCTTTCACACATTAAATCTAAAAATAAAGATATACCGGTGATAATAATTTCAGGACATGCAAATATTGAAATGGCAGTTAAATCATTACAACATGGAGCATTTGAATTTATAGAAAAGCCATTTGATCAAGATAGATTAATTAACTTTGTAAAAAGAGCTGTTGAAAATTTCAATTTAAAAAAACAAAACAAAGAATATGAAAGCAAATTATTTTCTTCATATGAATTAGTTGGAAATAGTAAAAATATAATAAATATTTTAGATCAAATAAATAAAATATCAGTTACTGAAAGTAGAGTTTTTATAAATGGACCTTCAGGGTCTGGAAAAGAATTAATTGCAAGAAAAATTCATAAATTTTCAAAGAGAAGCAAACAATCTTTTGTAGTATTGAATGGTGCTTTATTAGACTCAAATAAATACGAACTAGAATTGTTTGGTGAAGAAAAAGATAATGGTTCTATTTCATATGGAGCATTAGAAAAAGCTAACAGAGGAACTCTTTTAATAGATCAGGTTTCTGAAATCCCATTAGATATACAATCTAAAATTCTAAGGGTTTTGATTGATCAAAAATTCAAACGTATAAATGGGAGTAATGATGTAAGTGTAGATGTAAGATTAATATGTTCATCAAGCAGGGATTTAAAAAAAGAAATTGAAATAGGAAATTTTAGAGAGGATTTGTTCCATAGAATTAATGTATTTGAAATTACAATAGATCCATTAAGTCAAAGAATATCTGATATACCTTTATTAATAAAATATTTTTCAAAAAAAATTTCAGAAAATTATAAAATTAAAGAATTAGAAATTGACGATAATAACTCTTATATATTAAATCATAATTGGCATGGCAATGTAAGAGAATTAAGAAATTTGATAGAAAGAATTGCTATTTTGCAGCCTGATAGCAAAGATAAAATTTCAACAATAATTAAAGAATCTTTAAAAAATACGAATTATGATGAACAAATTGCCGAAAACAGCCTATCTGTGCCATTAAAAGAGGCTAGAGAAAAATTTGAAAAAGAGTATTTAACTGTCCAATTAAAAAAATTTAATGGAAATATATCTAAAACTGCAAACTTTGTTGGAATGGAGAGAAGTGCTTTGCATCGAAAATTAAAAGGATTAGGTATTAAAGAATTTAACTAAATGAACATTATTATTTGTGGTGCTGGAAGAGTAGGGTTTACAATAGCTAAACAACTAAGTGAACAAGGTCAATCTATAACAGTAATTGACCCTTCAAGTGAAGATATTCAAAAAATTGACGATGCATTAGACGTAAAAGCTATAGTTGGAAAGGGAACGTATCCATCTATATTAGAAAAAGCTAATGCAGCTGAAACGGATATGATTATTGCTGTTACTAGAAATGATGAAATTAATATGCTTATTTGTCAAATAGCATTTTCAATTTTTAATATCCCAAAAAAAATTGCAAGAATAAGATCTCAAGATTATCTAAATCCTAAATTCACAAGAGTTTATAATAAAGAAAATTTACCTATAGATGTTATTATTTCACCTGAGATAGAAATTGCAAAATCAATTCAAAGAAAACTCGAGGCACCTGGAGCTTTAGACAGTGTTCCTTTTGCTAATAATAAAATAAGATTATTAGAGATATTGATTAATGAAAACTGTAAATTAATTAACATTAAGTTAAATGATTTAACAAAAAAACATCCTAATTTAGATGCAAACATTATTGGAATAATAAGAGATGAAAAATTTATAATTCCAAAGAAAAATGATGATGTTAAAAAAAATGATAAAATATATGTAATAATAAATTCTTCTCAAATGTCTGAAACTTTGGAAGTTTTTGGACATGATGAAAAAATATCAAAAAACATCTTAATTGTTGGTGGTGGAAATATAGGTTTTAATTTAGCAAAAAATATTGAAGAAACTTTGGATTCAGCAAGAGTAAAAATTATTGAAAAAAACAAAGAAAGAGCTGAATTTCTTGCAAGTGAATTAAATAATACAATAGTAATCAATGGAGATGCTTTAGATGAGGAAGTTTTAACTGAAGCTAATTTACAGGAAGCTGAAACAGTACTTGCCTTAACGAATGATGATGAAGATAATTTAATGGTTAGTATTCTAGTTGAAAAAATTGCAAAAGACGAAAAAGATATTGACGATAAAAGAACAATGGCTTTGATAAATAAACCCAATTATTCTTTATTACAAAATTCATTAAAAATTGATGATTTAATTGATCCTAGAATGAATACTGTTTCAAGTATTTTAAAACATATTCATAAAGGAACTATTGAGACGGCTTATACAATTATGAATGGTGAGTATGAAGTTATAGAAGCTGAAATTATAGAAACATCTGAGTTAATAAATAAAGAGTTAAAAAATTCCAATTTACCCGAACAAATTAGAATAGGTGCTGTATTAAGAGAAAACAAAGTTATTATACCAAGATCAAATTTTGTTTTTCAAAAAGAAGATAAAGTTGTTTTTTTAGCTAAAAAGGATTCAATTTCGGTAGTAGAAAATATCTTTAGAATTAGTTCTATTTAATCAAATGTCATCTTTTAAAGTTAAGTATCTAAGTTTTTTTTTTATATTAATATCTATCCTTTCTTTTTTTAATATTATTTATTCTTATTATTTTAATTTATATCTAAATCTAAATACTTATTACTTTAGTTTAATTATATCTGCAGGAATTGGAATGTTTTTTTATAAGGTTAAAACTGACTATAAAAAACCTTCAATATTTGAAAAAATATTAACTGTTTTATTAGGATATGTTTTGATGCCTTTGGTCTTATCGATACCTTTTTATTTAAGTATTTATAACTTAACTTTTTTAAACGCTTTATTTGAAGCAATTTCAGGTTTTACATCAACTGGTTTTACTATCTTCGAAAATATAAAGCATATCGATCAAGGCTTAATTTTATGGAGATCATCAATCCAATGGATAGGTGGTTTGTATTTTTTATATTCAATTATTTTTTTGATTGATATTTATGACGAAAGCTTAAAAAAATCTTTAACTAATTTTTTATCTTTTAATTCTGCCGAGATTTTAAAACAATCAATTAAAATTTTTTTGTTATACTCAGGATTAACTATATCAATTTTTATTATTCTAAACATTCTTGGTATTAGATCATTTAATTCTCTGAATTTAGCAATGACAATAATTTCCTCAGGTGGATTTCTACCTGTGAATGAACTTTCATCAATTTTAATAAATGATTTTCAAATAATTATATTCTCTTTTTTAATGTTGATTTCTTTTTTTAGTATTTTTTTTACATACAATTTAATATTTTTAAGAAATAAAAATTTAAATTTCTTTTATGAAGATATACATTTATTTTTATACTTTATTGTAGTTTCAAGTATTTTTTTTGTTTTCTTTAGTTACGATGCTAATTTTACATTTAGTTTTTTATCTTTAGTTAGCAGTATTTCTAATATTGGAATTTCTCTTGAAGTTGATCAAACCAATTTAAATTTTATATATATCTTACTTGTAATTGTTGGCGGATCTTTTTTTTCTACAAGCTCTGGTTTAAGATTTTTGAAAATATATTCTTTGACTAAATATTCAGTTAATCAAATTCTCTCTTTTAGTAGGCCAAAAAATGTATTTATGAATAAACTAGTTTTTTCTAAAATTAATTTTGATGCAAAAGACATAAACAAATATTTTTTAACAATATTAATTTTTGTTATTTCTCTTTTCTCATTAACAATATTATTGTCTTTATCTGATATTCAATTTGAATATTCATTTAAATTAGCTGTATTGACCATGATGAACACGGTTAATTCATCTGCTTATGGTGTATCGGACTTTGATTTTCATAATTTACACTTTTTGACCAAATATTTTCTTATATTTTTTATGATAATCGGAAGAGTTGAACTTTTATCATTGTTATTAATAGCTAAAAAATTTCTTTTTAAAAATTAATTTAGTATTATATATATCATTTAATTTTGCGCCCTTAGCTCAGCTGGATAGAGCATCGGTTTTCTAAACCGAGGGTCGGAGGTTCGAATCCTCCAGGGCGCGCCACGAATATTATTGCTTTCATTATTGATTTAATAATCCTTGACTAAAATACTTATTAATTAAATTTAGAACACATATTTTGCTTGAAGACTTATTTCTTACATGCTTAAATTAAGGATATTCAAAAGTAATTTTGAATTATTTGTTAACAAATAAAAATAACATAAAGGAAGAATAATGTTTAAATACTTAAAACAATTAACTTCTTTAGTTGCTATGGTTGCAGTGTTGTTTACTTTTACAACAGAAACTATGGCTGCTAAAAAATCTAAAACACTTAAAAACACTCAAAAGAAGGGTTTTGTTAGATGTGGAGTATCTCAAGGTCTTCCAGGATTTTCTAATGCTGATGCTGCAGGAAATTGGACTGGTATTGACGTTGATGTATGTAGAGCGGTAGCTGCTGCGGTACTAGGTGATGCAAACAAGGTTAAGTTTACACCATTAAGTGCTAAGGAAAGATTTACAGCTTTAACTTCTGGTGAGATTGATATCTTATCAAGAAACACAACTTGGACTCTTTCTAGGGATGCTGATATCGGACTTACTTTCGTTGGAGTAAACTTCTACGATGGTCAAGGTTTTATGGTTAGAAAAAGTTCTGGTATTACTTCAACAAGCCAATTCAAAGATGGTATCTCAGCTTGTACAAACATTGGTACAACAACTGAGTTAAACATGAGAGACTTCTTTAACTCAAAAGGAATTTCTTATGAACCAGTTGCTTTCGAAAAAGCTGATGAAGTCGTAGCTGCTTATGATGCTGGTAGATGTGATACTTACACTACTGATAAATCAGGTCTTGCGGCACAAAGAACTAAAATGACTAACCCAGATGATCATATTGTATTACCTGAAACTGTTTCTAAAGAGCCTTTAGGACCAGTTGTTAGACAAGGTGATTCTGTATGGGAAGATATCGTTAGATGGTCTTTGAACACTATGATCGAAGCTGAAGAGTATGGAATAACTTCAGCTAATGCAGACTCAATGAAAACTTCTGACAACCCACAAATCAAAAGACTTGTTGGTGCTGAAGGTGAAATGGGTGCAGCGTTCGGTTTAGATAACGAGTGGAACCTAAGAATTATCAAACAAGTTGGAAACTATGGTGAAAGTTATAAGAGAAATATAGCTGACACTGGTATTTTACCAGACAGAGGTCCAAACGAATTATGGACTAAAGGTGGTATTTTATACGTTCCACCATCAAGATAATTAAAGTTATCAATTAATTAAAAAGGGCTAGATTTTTCTAGCCCTTTTTTTTATAAACTCATATATTGACCACGCTGTGAATTTTAAACTTAAAGATATAGGTCCACAATTAATAACAGTTTTAGCTGTTGTTCTTGTCTTTGGTTTTTTTACTTATAACGCACAAGTCAATATGGAGAATAGAGGTATTGATTTTGGGTACGGGTTTTTATCTCAAGAATCCTCATTTGATGTTCAGTTTTCTTTGATAGAATATGATGGATCACATTCTTATTTTAGAGCTTATTTAGTTGGTTTGTTAAATACCATACTTGTTTCAGTTATAGGCATTGTACTCGCAACTATACTTGGAGTAATTGTAGGTATTGCAAGATTATCTCCTAATTATTTGATAAATAAATTTGCAGCTTTTTATGTAGAATTTTTTAGAAACATACCATTACTTTTACAAATATTTTTTTGGTACTTTGCTGCTCTTAGAGCTTTGCCACTTCCACAAGATGCTGAGCCAATGCTTGGAATTTCTTATTTAACAATAAAAGGCTTATACGTACCGGCTTTTATTTGGCAAAATTTTAATATTTTCTTTTATTCAGTAGTTGCAGCAATTATAGCAATAATAGTAATTCGAACTTACGCAAAAAAAGTTCAAGAAAATCAAGGTAAACAAGCACCAGTTTTATTAATATCAATAGGTTTGATTTTGATTTTACCTCTTTTAAGTTTTTTAATTGGTGGTGTAAAATTATCTTTTGAGATTCCTGTTTTAAAACAGTTAGCTACAACCTCATTTATTTACGAAGGTGGTGTAAGTTTACCACCAGAGTTAATAGCTTTAGCATTATCTCTGTCTTTATATACAGCAACTTTTATAGCTGAGTGTGTTAGAGCAGGTATTCAAGGTGTCGGTAAAGGTCAAAAAGAGGCAGCTGCATCAATTGGTCTAAACCCCAATCAGGTTTTAAAATTAGTTGTTATGCCTCAAGCACTTAGAATAATAATTCCACCAACAACAAACCAGTATTTAAATCTTACTAAAAATTCTTCGTTAGCTGCGGCAATAGCATATCCTGATTTAGTTTTAGTTTTTGCTGGAACAGCTTTAATGCAAACAGGTAAAGCAATAGAAATAGTTTCTATAACGATGTTTACTTATCTAACTTTAAGTATTTCAATTTCAATTTTGATGAATTGGTACAATAAAAAAATAGCAATTCAGGAAAAATAATGTCGAAAATTAATTTTTTAAAACCTGATAGATCAAATTTAAATACTTTTTTGTATATCGGTTCTTTGTTATTTTTTATCAGTGTTATTGATGTTTTTTTAAACTCGTTTTTTAAAATAAATTTAACAGGGTTCTTACCTAGCTTTATAAGTTTCCTTTTACCTTTAATTTTGGGATTTATTGGACTTTACTTTATAAGAATTGAGTTCAGTGGAATTAAATATTTAGATCTCATTAACAAACATATAAACACAAACAATTTTAACGCAGTTTTATCTCTTTTTATCATTTTTGTAATCATCAAGTCAACTCCACCAATACTCAGCTGGTTTGTAATAGAAGCTAGTTTCGCAGGAGATAGTAAAGATGTTTGTACAGGCTCTGGGGCGTGTTGGACTTATATTAAAGTTTGGATGAGAAGATTTATGTATGGCATGTATCCTAATGCTGAGCAATGGAGAATAAATCTTTCTTTCGTGGCATTAGCACTGCTTGGTTCTGTAGGATATTTTGCTACCGAAAAATACAAAAAATATTTAACACTTTATTATGTTGTTATTTATCCATTTATAGCATTTTTGTTTATTTTCTTTTTTATTTCTGGTGGTCCAGTATTTTTTGATTTTTCTTATGGAATAATTGCAGCTGTGATTTCAATAATTCTTGGTTTCTTTATTCCAAGTAAATTTAAATTTTACTATTTTATATTTGTTCCTATTACTTTGTATATCGCTTTAAAATATTTTATTTTTTACGAAGAGCTAATTGAATTAGGAAAGCTTGAGGGTTTAAACTGGGTTGAAACAGGAGCGTGGGGAGGATTGTCGCTTACATTTATAATTTCTTTTTTCTGTTTAATTTTTTGTTTCCCAATTGGAATGGCTTTTGCTCTTGGTAGAAGATCTGATTTTCCATTAATAAGATACATATCTATTGGTTTTATTGAGTTTTGGAGAGGAGTTCCATTAATTACAGTGTTGTTTATGTCAGCTGTAATGTTTCCAATGTTTTTACCTGCGGATTTTTTTATAGATAAATTGGTAAGATGCATAATAGCTATTTCATTATTTGAAGCAGCTTATGTTGCTGAAGTAATTAGAGGTGGTTTGCAAGCTTTACCACGTGGACAGTATGAGGCTGCAAAATCATTAGGCATGGGTTATTGGAGAATGCATATATTTGTAATTCTTCCACAAGCATTAAAACTAGTAATACCTGGAATTGCGAATACTTTTTTAGCTTTAGTAAAAGATACACCTTTAATATTTGTTGTTGGTTTGCTTGAAATAGTAGGAATGTTAAATTTAGCAAAAACTAATCCTAAATGGTTAGGATTTGCTATGGAAGGCTATGTATTTGCTGCAATAATTTTCTGGATTATTTGTTATGCAATGAGTAAGTATAGCTATAATCTAGAACAGAAATATAAAACAGAGCGATAAATTATGTCTGACAGTATTATTCAAATAAAAAATGTAAATAAATGGTTTGGTGAATTCCAAGTTTTAAAGGATATAAATTTAGAGGTAAAACAAAAAGAAAAAATTGTAGTTTGCGGCCCCTCAGGATCAGGTAAATCGACTCTAATCAGATGTATCAATAGATTAGAAGAGCATCAGCAAGGTGATATTATTGTTGATGGAAACACGTTAACAGAAGATACAAAAAATATTGAACAAATTAGAGCTGAAGTTGGAATGGTATTTCAGCAATTTAACTTATTTCCACATTTATCAATTGTAGACAATTGTACACTTGCACCGATTTGGGTAAAGAAGATGCCAAAAAAAGAAGCTGAAGTATTAGCTTTAAAACATTTAGAAAGAGTTCAAATTCTTGACCAAGCACATAAATTTCCTGGTCAATTATCAGGTGGTCAACAACAAAGGGTTGCTATAGCTAGAGCTCTTTGTATGGAGCCAAAAATTATGTTGTTTGATGAACCAACATCAGCTCTTGATCCAGAAATGATTAAAGAAGTTTTAGACGTAATGGTTGATTTAGCAAACCAAGGTATGACAATGATAGTTGTTACCCATGAGATGGGATTTGCTAAAGAGGTAGCTGATGAGGTTATTTTTATGGATGAAGGAATGATTGTTGAAAGAGCTGAAACTAAAGAGTTTTTTGCCAACCCGAAGAGCGATAGAACGAAGCTATTTTTAAGTCAAATCTTGTAAAAAATATAAATACTATAAGGCATAATGTTAGATTATAACAATCGAAATATATTTATTTTGCTTTCAACTAATGCTTGACAGTGTTTTGATTATTCCAATTTTCTTACAAAAAAAAATAAATTTTTCTATTGCAGTAACATTAATAAATAGGTTCAATACTCTTTATAAAATTTAATTAAGAGGGGTCTTAATGGAAGATAATTTCAATAAACACTTAGGCAATAAGCTTAAGCTAAGAAGGTTAGCTTTAGGTTTAACACAGACTAAAGTAGCTAAAGCAATTAATGTTACATTTCAACAAATACAAAAATATGAAAAAGGTACTAACGGGGTAAGTTCGATAAGATTACTTCAGCTTTCGAATTATTTAAAGGTACCAATTAATTATTTCTTTGAGGATTTTTCAGAATATTTAGTGAATTTAGAAAAATCACAAGAGGGTCACATGAATGTTAATTATAATTTTTTAGTAAAATTATATTCAGAACTTAATGCTGATCAGAAACTGAAATTTAATAAATCTTTACAAATTTCAGGATCAGGAATTTCAAAAGCAGTTTAATTAAAGTTTTAATTAAGACCCTAGATTTTAATTTTAGAAATAACTTATTTTTTTAATTTGATTTTTGGCTCCTCGGGCAGGACTCGAACCTGCGACCAATTGATTAACAGTCAACTGCTCTACCAACTGAGCTACCGAGGAATGTAAAAAAGCCAACTTACTTTTTTTTGAAACTAAAACAAGAATTTTTTTGGAGGCAACGCCCGGAATCGAACCGGGATACAAGGATTTGCAATCCTCTGCGTAACCATTCCGCCACGTTGCCATCTTATTTTTAGCTAATAGCTACAGATGCCTTTTTATATTAAATTTTTTCTATTAGTCTATTAAATAACGATCCAAATTGATTATTGTTAATTTAGATTATTAAATTATAAACTTTAACATCAATGAGTAGTGATAAATATATACATTCTGATGTAGAAAATAGAATTTATTCTTATTGGGAAAAAAATGGTCTTTTCAAACCAAAGGAAAATTCAAAAAAATTCTCAATTGTAATTCCACCACCAAATGTAACTGGTAGTTTGCATATGGGTCATGCACTCAACAATTCTATTCAAGATTTATTAGTTCGTTATCATAGGATGAATAATTTTGAAACTTTATGGCAACCAGGTACAGACCATGCTGGAATTGCTACACAGGCCTTAGTAGAGAAAAAATTAACATCTGAAAAAATTGATAAAAATGAAATTGGTAGAGAAAAATTTATTGAAAAGGTGTGGGGGTGGAAAGAGCAATATGGAGACATAATAATTAACCAATTAAAAAAACTTGGTTGCTCTTGTGATTGGTCAAGAAATGCCTTCACCATGGATAAGAATTTATCTAAATCAGTAATTAAGGTTTTTGTAGATCTTTACAACAAAGGTCTAATCTATAAAGATAAGAAATTAGTTAACTGGGATACAGTTTTAAAAACAGCTATTTCAGATTTAGAAGTAGATCAAAGAGAGGTAAATTCTAAAATTTATTACATCAGATATCCAATAGATGGGACTGAAGAATTTATTACAATTGCAACGACAAGACCGGAAACTATGCTTGGTGATACAGCTATAGCTGTAAATCCAAAAGATGAACGATTTAAATCCTTTGTTGGAAAAACAGTTACCATTCCAATTGTTGGAAGAAAAATAAAAATTATTGAAGATGACTATGCAGATCCTGAACAAGGAACGGGAGCATTAAAAATAACTCCTGCACATGATTTCAATGACTATGATGTAGGTCAAAGAAACAATCTTGAAATAATTAATATTTTCACTGAAGCTGGTAAAATAAATGAAAACGCTCCAGAAAATTATGTAGGTCTTGATAGGTTTGAAGCTAGAAAAAGAATT
>CACKZH010000011.1 GCA_902604575.1 uncultured Pelagibacteraceae bacterium | reverse complement strand
TTAGAAAAACTAATTATAAAACAAAAATAAATTATTCTAAGGATTATGATTTAGTGTTTATTACAGATTACAATCACCCAATTACAAAAAATATTTTAATAAAAAAATAGAAAAAAAATATAATAGTGTTGCTTATACCACAGTTATAAAACATGATAAAATTTCCAATAACATTGCCGTACAAATATTTACTAAAAATGGTCCTTTAGCTTTTTTACCTATTTCAGAATATGAAACATCAGTTGTATACTCAATTAATAATTATTTGAAAAGTGATATAGAAATAAATAAATTGATTAATAACTATAATCTTAAATATAATCTAAAAAAAATAAATAAAATTCATTCTTTTGAGCTAAAAGGTTTAAGTTTGCGATCCTATTTCCACAAAAATATTTTGGCATTTGGTGACCTCCTTCATAGAATTCATCCTCTTGCTGGGCAGGGTTTTAATATGACAATAAGGGATATAAAGATCTTAAATAATATAATTCAAAACAAAATTGATCTTGGTTTATCTCTAGATTCAAAATTAAATATGGAATTTGAAAACAACCAAAAGCATAAAAATTATATATTTTCCTCAGGTATTGACTTAATTCACGAATTTTTTAATTTAGAAAGAAAAACTAAAAATGATTTTATAAGTAAATCAATTCAATATTTTAATAAGAATTCTAGTATAAATAAAATTTTTACAAAAATTGCAGATAAAGGTCTTTTATTTTAAATAGTCTCTATTGCAGTGTAGTATTTTCATAATCATCAAAAATATAAGTTTTAAGAATTTCTGCAATTTTATTTTTTCTGATATCTAAATTTTTAGCTTCAAGTAAAATTTGTTTTTCTTCAAGTGAAAATGGTGATGCCATAGCTAAAGCATTAATAGTCTCATCTAAACTTTGTTTTTCTAATGCTTTCCAATTGATGATAAAACCTCTTTTTTCAAATAAAGACTTTAAATCCTTAAAAATTAATTCAAGATCAGAAAAATTTAATTTTTCTTTTTCTTCGCTTAAATCATTTGAATAATCGTTATAGTCCACTTCAACACTTCTGTATTGTTTATCTGTATTTATTTCATTTATAATTTGAAATCTGATTTTACCTTTTAATTCAATTAGATAACGACTATCCTCCGTCTCTCTAAAACTAGTTATTTTTCCTAGACAACCAACATCATGTAATTTTGGTATATTATTTTCATTTTTAGAATTTTTTGGCTGTATCATCCCAATCAATTTATCTGATTTCATGCTATCATTAACCATATCAAGGTATCGTGGTTCAAAAATATTTAGTGGAACAGTGGTTTTGGGGAAAATTATAAAATTACTTAAAGGAAATACAGGAATTATTTTTGGAAAACCGACTTTTTTCATAATAAAAAACATATCATATATAATTTATTAAATAAATTTTAACTTTGTCACAAAGGTAATAATTAATTTGTCTATTGCTTAATATTTAAAAAGGCACTAATTTTAACATTTGTAATATAAGCGGGCATAGCTCAGTGGTAGAGCGTCTCGTTGCCAACGAGAAGGTCGAGGGTTCGACCCCCTTTGCCCGCTCCATTAATTATTGTGATAAAATCAAATATTTTAACTAAAATTTTTCAATTATATCTTGAAAAGAAAGATATTAGAGAATTTAAAAATAATTTTTTTTATTATTTATTTTTTAGAATAATTAGAAATTTTTTATCACATGATTTGATTGTTAAAATTTATAATTTTAAAATTTATGGAAGTATCCAAAAAAATAAAACATCATATTTTTTACTTAAAAAGTGTGAATTTGGCGATTATCATGAGCTCAATACAATAAAAAAACTTTCAAAAGAGGGTAAATTATTATTTATTGATTGTGGATGTAATTATGGATTTTACTCTTTATACACCGCTTCATTATCTGAAAAAAATGAAATTCTATCAATTGAGGCTTCAAAAAATACTTTAAAAGAATTTATTAAAAATTTAAATTTAAATAATTTGAAAAACATTAATTTCTTTAACAATGCAGTTTCAAGTGTAATTGAAGAAAATGTTTTGTTCCACGAAAGCATAAATGACTGGGAAAGTTCACAAACACATAGAAATTTTAAAACTAGTTCAGAACTTAAAGTTGATTCAATTACAATAGATATTTTGTTAAAAGAGTATTTTTTAGATGACTATAATGTAATTATAAAATTAGATATAGAAGGGAATGAGATTAATGCGATTAAAGGTGCCTTAGAGGTTATAAAAAAATCCCATCCCCTAATCATTATAGAATTTTCTAAATATATTTTTGAGAATTTGGACAATATTGACTATTTAAAAGACTTTTTAATTAAATATGATTATTCTATATTTGATACAAATTATAAAAAAAAAAACGTAGACGAAGTTTTAGAAATGTTAAATATTTTAAACAAAAGATATAAAACAATAGGTAACTTTTATTTAATAAAAAATTCTTCTAATAATTTTAAATTATTTTTTCCAAATGACTGATTTAGCAAGCAAAAAATGTATCCCTTGTGAAGGAAATATCCCTCCTTTTAGCGCAGATGAAATTCACAAATATCTAAAAAAGGTTGATGGCTGGGAAGTTTTAGAGGATAAAATTGATGGTTTTCATTTAATAAAAAGTTTCAAATTTGATAATTTTTTAGAGAGTCAAGAATTTGTAAATAAAGTTGGAGAAATAGCTGAGTCTGAAGGTCATCACCCTGATTTATGGTTTGGATGGGGCTATGCTAGAATTAAGATATTTACTCATGCAATTAAAGGTCTAGCAGAGAGTGATTTTATTCTTGCTGCAAAAATAGATCAAATATCTAATGTCTAAAGTGCCTTGTCTTTGAAAAAAGAAGCACAGTGCCTGTTTCATTTGCAAAATTAATTATTTCTTTATCTCTTATAGATCCAGATGGTTGAACTACAGCTCTAACACCTGATTGGACTAATTTTTCAATACCATCTATAAAAGGAAAAAATGCATCAGAGGCGGCTACTAAATCATCAGTCATAAGATTAAATTTTTTCATTTTGTTAATTGCTATTTGGCAACTATCTAGTCTACTTGGTTGACCAGAACCAATACCAACAGTAGCTTCATTAGATGCTAACACTATTGCATTTGATTTTACATACCTGCATACATTAAAAGCAAAAATAAGATCTTTAACCTGTTTAGATGTTGGTTTTCGTTTTGATACAATTTCGAAATTTTTTTTTGTAAATATATTTAAGTCCTCAGATTGTAACATAATATCTTGGTTAAATGACACAAACTTAAAAAGTTCTTTTGATGTATAATTTTTTCCATCAATCAATCTTAAGTTTTTTTTTGCTTTTAATATTTTGATTGCATCGTTATTAAAACCATTTGCAACTATTACCTCTAAAAATAACTTATTTAATTCAACAGCTAAATCAGTTGTAATTTTAAAATTACAAGAAACTATTCCACCAAAAGAACTTACAGGGTCACAAGAAAGAGCAGATTTATAACTTTCTAAATGATCATTTTTAGCAGAAACTCCACACGGGTTTGCATGTTTAACTATGACTGTTCCCTTTCCCTTTGGTAAAGATCTTGAAATAGTTAAAGCGCTAAATATGTCATTATAATTGTTATAACTAAGCTGTTTTCCATGAATTTGTTTTAAATTCATATTTGAACTATTTGAATAAATTGCGCTCAATTGGTGAGGATTTTCACCGTATCTAAGTTGCTCAATCAGATTTCCATGAAAAATTTTTTTCCTAGGGAAAATAGTATTTGTTTTTTTGTTAAAATAGTTTGAGATTACAGAGTCATAATAAGCCGTCTCAGCAAACGCTATTCTTGATAGTTTTTCTCTAAAATTTAAAGAAGTAGATCCCTTGAATTTTTTTAGTTCTTGAATTAATTCCTCATATTGATCTGGAGAAGTTATTACAGCTACATCATTATAGTTTTTTGCTGCAGATCTAACCATTGTAGGACCACCCACATCTATATTTTCAATAATTTTTTTATGATTAATTGTTTTTTTAAGGGTGTTCTCAAATGGATAAAAATTAACAACAACTAAATCTATATTTTCAAAATTATTATCTTTTAAATCTTTAAGGTGAGATTTTTTTTTTCTTTTATTTAAAATTCCTGCATGTATTTTTGGATGTAGAGTTTTTACTCTACCCTCTAAAATTTCGGGTGAATTTGTGAATTCAGACACTTCTAAACATTTAAATTTTAATCTTCTAATTTCTTTATATGTACCACCAGAGCTAATTATTTTAATTTTATTTTTTTTTAAAATATTTAATAATGGTTTTAAATTTCTTTTTTCCGATACAGAAATGAGAGCTGTTTTGATTTTTTTCTTCATTATAATTTACTGATCTCCCATTTAATTATTTGCTCTTTTTCTTTATTCATTCCCGAGATAAAAATATTCTGGTTTTCCTTATATGAATTTTTATTACTGAAATATAAACCATTATCAATATTAATATCAAAGTTATCACAACTAAATTTCCAACCTTCTTCATCTATTTCAATTAGTATAGATTTGTTATCTTGTGTTTTCATTGCTTTTGAGCGTGGATCGAGATGAAATCTAATATCAAACTTAATTTCTTTGTTAGGTGTTTTTCTAAATAATTTATCATAACCAATAAATTTCATTTGTTCTGGATAAAACTCAATTTCTCTCTCATAACTTGCACCAAATTTAATTAAATATCCATCATGTGTACCTGATATTTTCCAATAATTATTTTCAAAAACTACATTTGGTTTTGATACTTTCAGTCCTCTATCAATAATTAAACTTTTTTGATGCTTAGTAAAATTACAAGAAGAATAATCTTCAATAGTTAAAGCGCAATGAAGAGAGGTGCTTCTTGATAATTTATTAAATTTATTATTTCTATCTGAGTAATATCCAGCATTTGAAATTAATTTTTTTTCATTTGAAAATATTTCAAACGATAAAGCACCTGCTTGATAGTCGTTGGAAAAAGTTTTATTGGGACTAGAACCTATATCAGCAGCGAGAATTATTTTTTTATTTTTAAGAATTGCATATCCACCATGTTCATTAATTTGGTTTTTGAAAGTATAACCAAACCTTTTTAAATATTGATCAAATTCTTTATTTTCAGATGAATAATTACCATTAAAAAAAATATCTTGTTTTATATTTTGCCATATGAAAGCGTAACTTGAGCCCAAATAATAAATGGTCTCATCAATATATTCAGGAATTAAACTTTGAGATTCTTTAAACCACTCTCTAATAATTATAAAATATTTTAAATAAAATATTAGTTGTCGAATATTTCTTGATTTTGGAAAGCCTTGATTATCAATTGATGTTTTAATGATATTTTTTAACAAATTTAATCCATTTATAAGATATTGTTTTTCATTTTTATAAGCTAATCCAGTTAAAACTATTGCAGCGCAACCAATCATCTTATTTTCTACTTCTTTTGAGTTTTTGATTTCATTTAACAAATGATTAGTTTGTTTTTGGATCATATAATCAAAAGTAGATCTGTATTCTTGATCACTATCTTCATAAGTGAGTTGATGATTTGATAACCATGAAATAATTCTTTTTGCTGTTAAATCAAATTCCCAGCTTTTTTTTTGAAATTTTTTGTTATTTGAAATCCAATTTTTAATGACTGTTTGTGTAGTTTTTTTTGAAGATTTTAAATCTAAGCTAAAAAACCAAAAAAAATTATTTAATTTTTCATAATCTCTTGAGCTTAAATTATTTTGCCAAATTGATTCAATAGCAAAGTCTTCAATTTTATATTTTTTGTGTTGGTATTTTATTATAGATGAAAGCAAATGAGGACTTGGTTTATATTGAAAACTACTATCAAAAGTTTTTGATATACTTTTTTCGTAAAAATTTGAATTTTGATAAATTGATTTAAAACTTTGTTTAATATTAGAATAAAATTGACCTAAAATACCTAATGAATTTGTACTAATCATTAACTTATTTTAATTTTAATAAATTAATATTTTTCTTTATATCTCCATCATTACTTTTGAACACTGTAGTACCAGAAACAAGGATGTTCGCACCTGCATCAATTGCACTTTTGCAGTTATCAAAATTTATTCCACCATCAATTTCTATATCAAAATCCATATTTTTTTGCTCTCTTATTTTTTTTAGATCTTTAATTTTATCCAAAACTTCTGGCATAAATTTTTGACCTCCAAATCCAGGATTTACACTCATAATTAATACTAAATCTATTTGATCTAATAAATCTAAAATCAAATCAATTTTACTTTCAGGATTAAGCGAAACTCCAACTTTTTTATTTTTTTCTTTTATTTTTTTAATCGAATTTTCTAAATTATCAGTTGCCTCAGGATGAATAGTAATAATATCTGCTCCTGCATCAGCGTAAGCTTCTATATATTTATGGACTGGCGAAATCATCAAATGAACATCAAATTTCAATGAGCAATGTTTTCGAAGAGCTTTAATTACAGGTGGTCCTATTGTTAAATTAGGAACGAAATGACCATCCATTACATCCACATGAATCATATCAGCACCGCCTTCTTCAAGTCTTTTTATTTCTGTACCTAACTGACTAAAATCAGCAGATAAAATTGATGGTGAAATTTGTATATTTTTCATTGATTACTAGATTAACTAGTATCAATTTTAAAAATTAAAATGAATTAAAAAATTGATAAATTTGTCTAGAAATTTCACTCTCCAAAGGAAATGACAACATTCCCATCACCGAATACCCTAAGAGCCAAGGCATTAAATAAAATCTAATCATGTAAAAGAACCAAGCAACATACAAGGGCACTAAAGGCCCGATAATAAATGAAGGTGTGATTGGTTTAAATAATTTAATTAAAGGGTTGGTATATTTTACAAAAACTCTCATGAAAAAGAATTGTGAGTCTTCTCTTTGAAAAATATTCATCGCTACTCTTCCAATAAGAGTCCACATTATGATCCCAAGCAAATAATCAATAAAATATATTAAAGGATGAAAATTCGCTGACATTTAAAGTTTATATTGGAAAATGTTTTGAAATAAAAGGGGCGAAATTAATCGCCCCTTTAAAAGATTATTTAGTGTGATTTACCAAGAATTGTTTTACCACTCGGTACACGTACGTCATCAACCATTTTTTGAGTTGCTTTATCTGGTTCTGCAGTCATTAAACTAACTACTACCATTAAAACAAAACTAACAGCTGATCCGAAGATACCAAATGTTAATTGTGTAATTCCTAGGAATCCACTTCCACCAGTTCGCACCCAAACTAAGTACCAAGTACCAGCAGCTAGACCTCCTAGCATACCAGCAATCGCACCTTGTCTGTTAGCTCTCTTCCACCATACACCAAGTACAAGTGGGAAGAACAATCCAGACATCGCAAAGTCAAATGCCCAGATAACCGAACCTAAGATACCTTGGATTTCCATTGCCGCAATAGTTGCTCCAGCAAAACCAATTACTACAAGTAATACCCTTGCAACAAGTAGTCTCTTTGCAGTTTCCGCTTTTGGATCAATGATCTTATAGTAAACATCATGTGATATAGCGTTTGCAATCGCTAGAATCAAACCATCAGCAGTAGACATGGCAGCTGCCATACCTCCTGCAGCAACTAGACCTGAAATTACATAAGGTAATCCAGCTATCTCTGGTGTTGCTAATACAACGGCTTTACCACCCATGAAGAACTCATTTAATTCTAGAGTTCCATTTCCGTTAAAGTCGCTGACAAACATTAAGTTTGCTTGGTTCCAGTTTTGATACCAATCTATAGCTTGAACTTCTGCAATTGATTTACCGATAATACCAGTTGGTAAATTCGGATCGATCAATGACAACTTAGATAGTGTAGCTAACATTGGAGCAGAAGAATAAAGTAGGAAGATAAAAAATAATGACCAACCTACTGATTTTCTAGCTGCTTTTACACTTGGAGTAGTAAAGTATCTCATCATCACGTGCGGTAATGAAGCTGTTCCCATCATCATCGCTAATGCTAATGAAATAAATGCCCAAGGTGTAGCGTTAACTGCAGAGTGAGCTTTAGTTATTCCTGCTAAGCCTTTAGGTACAGTTTTTAGATCAGCAGCTGCGTTTTTAACAAAACCGAACTGTTGCTCTAATTCACCAATTCTAGCTACCTCATCAGCTAACATGAAGTGTGGGAAGAAACCCGCACCCATTTTATTACTGATCCAGAAAACTGGAAGTAGGTAAGCTATAATTAGTACGATGTATTGTGCAACCTGTGTCCAAGTTACCCCTCTCATACCACCTAACATTGAACATAATAAAATACTTATTAGTCCAATATAAACTGCGTATTGGAATGGGATATCAAGTGCAACAGATGCAATTGTACCTGTAGCGTTAATTTGTGCAGTCACATAAGTAAATGAAGCAACAGTTAAAACTACAACTGCGCTAAATCTAGCTAAATTACCACCGTATCTAGTACCTATAAAATCTGGAACTGTATAACAGCCAAATTTTCTTAAGTATGGTGCTAACAAAGATGCAACAAGCACGTAACCACCAGTCCAACCTACAAGTAGAGCCATATAACCGTAACCTTTAAAGTAAATACCACCCGCCATTGCAACGAATGAAGCACCAGACATCCAGTCTGCTGCAGTCGCCATTCCGTTGAAGACTGTTGGTACTTGCCTTCCAGCTACGTAATATGCATCTGCTTGGGCTGTTCTTGATAGCCAACCGATTAATGCATAGATGAATACAGTAAATGCAACGAAAGCGATACCTATCGCTTTAGCTGTCATACCCATCTGTTCAGCAATTGCCATGATGATTATGAAACCTATAAATCCTCCAGTATAGATTCCATAAACCTTTGGCAAATTATCTATGAAATTACCTTTCATTATTCGTCCTCTCTTTCGCTAAAGCCGAACTCTTCATCGATTTTTTCTTGTCTGTTCGCAAACCAGAAAATTAAGATTACGAAAGCACCAAGAGATCCCTGACACGTAAACCAATATGTCCATGGATAACCGAAAGGTCCTGTGACCTCGTTCATTTCAGCTCCAAAGAGAAAGATGCCAATTGAGAAAACAAACCAAATTGCCAATGTTATAAATAACAATGACCTGGTTTTTTCCCAGTGTTTTTGTTGATTTGACATTTATACCTCTCTTTTTAGTTATAACTGGGTAAAACCATAACCATTATAAGAGCTTTGAAAACCCTAAAAATTGATCATATTAGGTACTTATTTACTTACTTTTTTAAGATATAATTGGCGCACTTACAAATTAACATGGGAAAATACAAATTAACCTGGAGAGACATAAAACTTGAGGATTTCAAAACATATTTATTCGCTATGTTTAAGGCGTTTATTCCCAAAAAAAAAATAAAAAATTTAGATGAACTAGAACAATTTATCCAAACAAAATCTGCCTGGGCTACTCAAGTTACTTTATATAATTATCTAAAAACTAGAATGGGAACAAGATACGTTCTTCATTTTGATAATGATAAATTTATGTCATCAGTAAATCTTGCTAAATGGAATATTTATTCAGTTGCATTACAGGATTTAACTTTTTTTACTTTTTCATATTTAAAAGTTAATTTCAATTATCAGGATATTCATAAAGCGAACGAAATTTTTAATAAAATTTTAGATGATGAAATTTCTAATAAGATGCCAATAAATATTATTGATGAAGCCAGGAAAAGTTTTGATGAAAGATTGGATAAAATAAATTGGGATGTTTATTATCAGAACTTACCTTTTAATCCTAGTGCACTCTCTTTATATAAATGGGCCCCGATTGCAGATGAATTAAAAACTTTAGATCGAAAGATTGTTTTAAATTCGATGATTTTAAAATGGGATGTGGTTAAACAAGAGTTTAAAGATTTAATTCAGTTTTAAATATTTTTTCTATTTTCAACCAAACTATCAACTACACTTGGATCTGCCAGAGTAGTTGTATCTCCTAATTGACCATGTTCATTGGCAGCAATCTTTCTTAGAATTCTTCTCATTATTTTTCCTGATCTTGTTTTAGGAAGACCTGGAGTAAAATGAATTAGATCTGGGGTTGCAAGAGGTCCGATTTGTTTTCTAACCCAAAGTTTAAGATCCCTTTCAAGTTCGCCTGTTTCGTTTTCTCCTGCATTTAAAGTTACATAACAATATAAACCATTACCTTTTATATCGTGAGGGTAACCAACTACAGCAGCTTCAGCTACTTTTGGATGAGCAACAAAAGCACTTTCAATTTCAGCTGTTCCCAGGTTATGACCTGAAACAATAATTACATCATCTACACGACCTGTGATCCAGTAATAACCATCTTTATCTCTCCGACATCCATCACCAGTAAAATATTTTCCATTAAACTGAGAAAAGTACGTATCGATAAACCTTTGATGATCACCATAAACGGTTCTCATTTGGCCAGGCCAAGATTGAGCTATACATAATCTTCCTTCACCAGCACCTTTTATCTCTTTACCATTTTTATCAATTAGGACGGGCTTAATTCCATAGAAAGGTTTTGTTGCAGATCCAGGTTTTAAAGGAATAGCCCCTGTTTGAGGAGCAATCATTATACCTCCAGTTTCTGTTTGCCACCAAGTATCTACTACAGGGCATTTGGAATTACCCACAGTTTTATAGTACCACATCCAAGCCTCCGGATTTATTGGTTCTCCTACAGTTCCTAAAAGCTTAAGTGATTTTCTAGATGTTTTTTTAACAGGTTTATCACCTTCACGCATTAAAGCTCTGATTGCAGTTGGTGCTGTATAAAAAGTATTTACTTTATATTTATCAACTATTTGCCACCACCTAGAACTATCAGGATAATTTGGAATTCCCTCAAACATTATGGTCGTTGCACCATTCGAAAGTGGTCCATAAATAATGTAACTATGTCCAGTTACCCAGCCAATATCAGCAGTACACCAATAAATATCTTTTGGTTTGTAGTTGAAAATATATTGATGGGTCATTGATGCATAAACCATATAACCACCAGTAGTATGAAGAACTCCCTTGGGTTTCCCTGTTGAACCCGAAGTATATAAAATAAACAAAGGATCCTCAGCATTCATTTCTTCAGGTTCACAATGATTAGGAACATCTTTAATTAAATCATGATACCAAACATCTCTATTTTGATCCCAGTTGATATAATTACCTGTTCGTTTAACAACAATACATTTCTTAACATTTGGACAACTCATTAGAGCTTCATCAACTGTATATTTCAATGGTATAGTTTTTCCACCCCGCACTCCTTCATCAGCAGTGATTATATATTCAGATTCGCAATCATTCACTCTCCCAGAGATAGAGTCTGCTGAAAAACCTCCAAAAATAATTGAATGAACTGCACCAATTCTCACACAGGCCAGCATTAAAATTGCTAACTCTGGTATCATAGTTAAATAAATTGTTACACGGTCACCTTTTTTAATTCCTAATTTTTTTAAACCATTTGCTGCTTTAGAAACTTTTTGATGAAGTTGTTTATAAGAAATTCTTTGACTATCTTTTGGATCATCTCCAACCCAAATAATAGCAGTTTTATCTTTTTTATCCTTTAAATGTCTATCAATGCAATTTGCTGAAGCATTTAAACTACCATCTTCAAACCATTTAATTTTTACTTCTTTTGTACTGTATTTTACGTCTTTAATTTTTTTATAAGGTTTTATCCAAGTAATTCTTTTTCCTTCTTTTCTCCAAAATTCATCATTATTCTTTATAGATTGAGAATATTTTTGCTGGTATTTACTTTTGTTTGCTAAGCTACTTTTAACCCATTCTGGTTTTGTTTTAATAACAACTTCAGGAGGTGTATTTCCATTTTCTTTTTTTGCTTTAATTCTTTTTTTTGCTTTTTTAGAAGATCTTTTTCTAGCTTTAGATCTTCTCCTCACCTTTTTTGAGGTTTTTTTTCTAACTTTAGACTTTTTTTTTCTTACCTTGCTTTTCTTCTTCTTTTTTTTTGGCATAGGACAATTTTTTTTTTAAATTTTACTCATGTTATTTATAATTTTCCAGCTTTTATAATCAACAGGCATCACAGAAAGTCTACTTTGCTTTATCAGAGCTAAATGGCTTAAATCCTCATTTTTTTTAATACTTTCGAGCGTTATAGGCTTTGAAAATTTAGACTTAAATTGAACAGTAACGGCAACAAATCTCCCTGTTTTGTCTGTTTTATCTATATATGACTCTTTAGTAACTTTTACGATTCCAACTATCTCTTTTCCTATGTTTGAATGATAAAAAAAACATAGATCTCCTTTACTCATACTTTTTAAATTTTTTGCAGCTTGATAATTTCTGACACCATCCCAAGGTGCACCTTTAATTCCAGCTTTTTTTTGTTGGTCAATTGACCAAACATCTGGTTCAGATTTCATCAACCAATATTTCATTACAATTGAACTCCGGCACCTTTGAGAAAAGCTGCATCTTCATCTAAAGGCCATCTAGGTTTTGCTGGATAATCTAAATTATTAAATTGATTTATTTTAAATTTTTCCAAACCTACCAGTGCAATCATTGCTGCATTATCTCCACAAAACTCTATAGGTGGAAAAATACTTTTATAATTATTTTCTTCACATAGATTAATTAACATAGACCTTATTTTTTTATTTGCTGCAACTCCTCCAGCAACAACGAAAATTTTTTCATTTAATTCATTTATTTTTTCAAATTCAGTAAACGCAATCTTTGTTTTTTTATATAAAATTTCCTCAATTGTTTTTTGAAAAGATGCTGCAAGATCATATTTATCTTGTTCTGATTTAATTGTTTTGCTTATCTTCAACACGGCAGTTTTTAGACCTGCAAAAGAAAGATTGCATCCTCCTTTGCTGAAAATTGGTTTTGGTAAATCATATTTTTCTGGATCACCTTTTTTAGCTAAAATTTCTATTTGAGGTCCTCCTGGAAATTCTATTCCTAAAAGCTTTGCCGTTTTGTCAAATGCCTCACCTAATGCATCATCAATAGTTGTTCCTAATCTTTTATATTTACCAAGGTTCTGAACACTTAAATATTGTGAGTGCCCACCTGAAATTAAAAGAAGTAAATATGGATAATTTAAATTTGTATTTAGTTTTGGACTTAAAGCATGTCCCTCTAAATGATTAACAGCAATAAAAGGTTTATTCATTGCTGTTGCGAAAGCTTTACCAAAACTTAACCCAACTGATAAACAAACAATTAATCCAGGACCAGCGGTAGAAGCAACCGCATCTATTTCTTCGATTTTTCTTCCACTTTCATCAATAGCCTTTTTGACAATCCAATCAATTTTTTCAATGTGTGAACGTGCTGCTAGTTCAGGAACTACACCACCAAACTCCCTATGAACCTCGACTTGGCTAGAAACAATGTTGGATAAAACTACTGGGAATCCTTCTTCATTTTCAGTTATTAAAGAAGCTGCTGTTTCATCACAACTAGACTCTATTCCAAGAATTAAGGGTTTTTTGCTCATTCAAATAGTTTTTAATAATTGTACAATCTTTATACAAGTAAGAAATAATTTTTTATGAGAAAAAAAATAATAATTGGATCTAGGGGTAGCAAGCTTGCCTTACTTTATGCTCAACAAGCTAAAGATAAGATTATTGAAAATACCGACCTTGATAATGAAGATATTTTAATTAAATCAATTACAACTAAAGGTGACGAAGTACAGGATATAAGATTATCTGAGCTTGGTGGCAAAGGTTTGTTTTCTAGTAATATTGAAAAAGAACTTCAGTTAAAAAATATTGATATTGCAGTCCATGCACTGAAAGATATGCCTGCTAATGAGACAGAAGGATTAAGGACAGACTCTTTCCTTGAAAGAAATGACCCTAGAGAGATTTTAATTACAAAGAACAAAAAAAAACTTAAAGACTTAGATCAAAAGTCAATTGTTGGTACTTCATCATACAGAAGAGAATTTCAAATAAAAAAAATTAGACAAGATTTGAACTGTAAACTAATTAGAGGAAATGTAGATACTAGAATTAGAAAATTGAATGAGGGGATGTATGATGCAATTATTTTGTCTTATGCTGGTATCAAATTTTTAAAATTTGAAAATGAAATTTCAGAAATTTTTTCAGCTGAAGAAATAATTCCTAGTGCAGGACAAGGCGTAATAGCTCTTCAGTGCAGGGAGAATGATGATGAGACAATTTCTATTTTAAATAAAATTAATCATGAGGAAACACATAAGAGAGCTCACCTTGAGAGAAATATTTTAAAAGTTTTAGATGGAGATTGTGAAACAGCAATTGGTGCTCATTCAGTGGTTGATGGAGATAAGATTATAGTGGAGGCTGAACTTTTTTCTTTAGATGGTAAACAAAGGTTTTATGAAAAAAAAGTTGGTAATTTGAATGAGTTTAAAGAAATTGGTAAAGAGATTGGAATATTTTTAAAAACAAAATCAAATAATTCATATAAAAGATAATATGCATATTTTGTTAACTAGACCATTAGAAGATTGTTCCGAAATGATATTAAAATTTCAATCATTAGGACATCAAGTTTCGCATCTTCCATTAATAAGAATTGAAAAGGTTAATTATGAAGAAATTAACTTTTCTGAATATGGTGGAATTGTTTTTACTAGTGCAAATGCAGTTAAATTTTTAAACGCAGTAAAATTAGATAAAAATATTAAATGCTTTTGTGTTGGAAACACTACAGAAAACAAAGCAAGAAGCGTTGGTTTTCAAAATACAATTGCCGCTGAAGGAAATGTAACAAACTTAAAGGAGTTAATTATACAAAGTTATGAGTCCAAAAATAAAGAATTACTTTACGTTAGTGGTGAAACAATATCGGTTGATTTAGATCAACAGTTATTAAGCGAAGGTTTTAAGGTAAAAAGAATTATTAATTACAGAGTAGATCATAATCAAAAATTTGAAGAGAAATTTATTAATGAATTAAAATTAAATATGCCTGATACGGTCTATGTTTACTCTCAAAATAGTGCTTCAAGTTTCTTAAATTTCATAAAGATTTACCAAACCGAAAATTTATGGATGAATACAAATTTGATGTGTATAGGCGAAAAAACCTCGTCAATACTGAACGAAATCAAATGGAAAAAGATTTTTCTTTTTAACCCTGGAGAAGAAGAGTTTTTGTTATATAAAATTTAAAAATGGAATTAATTAATAATTTTTCGGAGATATTTTTATCAGTATGGAATAAAGGAATTCTTGGTGTTGATATTTTTCAAATCTTAATTGGTATTGGAATATTTTTACTATTCTTAATTTTTAGAGGTCTAATAAGTAAATTAGTTATTAAAAAATTAGAAATTATTTCGAAAAGAACAACGAATAAATTAGATGATACTTTTGTTCAATCACTTGTAGGTCCAGCAAGATTTTTACCAATTGTATTAGGATTTTTTATTGCAAGCTACTACATGACTTTCTCACTAGAAGGAAGAGAAGTGGTAGATACAATTAATAGAACGTTGATCACTATTTTAATTTTTTGGGTAATTCACCAAATCATAGAACCAATCTCATACATACTTAGTGGTTTAGACAAATTGTTAACAAGAGAACTTATTGGCTGGATAATTAAATCGCTAAAAATTTTAATCTTCATTTTAGGTTTAGCAGCAGTTTTAGAATTGTGGGGAATTAAAATAGGTCCAATCATTGCAGGTCTTGGATTGTTTGGCGTTGCTGTAGCATTAGGGGCACAAGATTTATTCAAAAATTTAATATCAGGAATTTTAGTTTTAGTTGAAAAGAGATTTAAAATTGGAGACTGGATAGCTGTCGAGGGTATTATTGAAGGTGTAGTAGAAAAGATTGGATTTAGATCAACAACAATTAGAAAGTTTGACAAATCTCTTGCTATTATTCCAAATTTTCAATTTGCCGAAAACGCAGTTGTAAATGTAAGTGAAACTTCAAATTGGTTAATCAGTTGGATTATCACACTTCAATATGACACTACGGTAGATCAGTTAAAAAAAATTAGAGATGAAATCGAAAGTCATATTAATTCAAGCGAAGATTATAATACCTCAATTGGAGTTGCAGTAAGAGTTGATAAATTTTCTGATAGTTCAATAGATATGTATGTAAGATGCTTTACAAAAACAGGAAGTTGGAATAATTGGCTTGATGTTAAAGAAAGATTAGCAATTGCGATCAAAGAAATTGTTGAAAAAAATGGTGCTTCATTTGCGTTCCCAAGCCAGTCGATTTATGTTGAGAAAAAATGATAGCTATTTTTTATTTAGTTTTACAAATTTTAAAATTGTATTCTTACGTAGTGATTGCCAATGTTATTGTAAGTTGGTTAATAGCTTTTAACGTTCTTAATACTCAAAATAGATTTGTTTATGCAATTTTAGAGTTGAGTTACAAATTAACTGAGCCTTTCCTGAATAAAATTAGACGTTTTTTGCCAAATTTAGGTTCACTAGATATTTCTCCAATCATTCTTCTTTTATTGATTTGGTTTATCGAAATGTGTATGAAGCTGTACATTGCACCAATGATTTTTTAAGAGAGAAATATGATTTTAATTGATGGAAAAAAAGCAGCGGCAGAATTAAGAGCAGAGTTAAAGGAAGAAGTTGCAGAGTTAAAATCAAAACATAATAAAGTACCAGGTTTAACAGTAATACTGATTGGTGATTTAACACCTAGTCAGATTTATGTAAGAAATAAAGAGAAGTCAGCAAATGAGGTAGGATTAAAATCTGAAGTAATTAAATATCCAGACTCAGTTGAAGAGAAGACTGTTCTAGAAAAAATTCAAGAACTAAACAGTGATGAAACTGTTTCGGGAATTTTAGTTCAACTTCCTTTACCTAAGCATATTGACAAGCAGAAGGTTATAGAAGCTATTGATCCTTCAAAAGACGTGGATGGATTTCATCCGATGAATGTAGGCAATCTTTCATCTGGTTATGAAAGTTCGATACCTTGTACTCCGCTTGGATGTTATTTGTTGATAAAAAAAATTGAACCTAATTTAAGTGGTAAAAAAGCTGTGGTTGTGGGTAGATCAAATTTAAATGGTAAACCAATGACACAACTTCTTTTAAAAGAAAACTGCACCGTAACTATAACTCATTCAAAAACTAAAGATTTAAAAGCTGAATGTTTAGAGGCAGATATAATTGTTGCAGCCGTAGGTATACCCGAACTTGTTAGAGGAGATTGGGTTAAAAAAGATGCTATTGTTATTGATGTTGGTATAAATAAAACTGACAACGGTATAGTTGGTGATGTTCATTTTGATGAAGTTTCAAAAAATGCAAGAGCACTTACACCAGTTCCAGGTGGTGTAGGTCCAATGACCATTGCTTGTTTGCTTAAAAATACGATTGACTGTTTCAAAAGATCGCAAATTTAATAATTAAACCATAAGCTGTAATCTGTTAATTTATTAGGATGAAAAAACCTAAGCGTCCGTACAGATTTGGTATTATTTTTTTGCTTCTTACTATTCCACCTATTGGAGCAACACAGCTAGGTTGGTATTTGTATGACAAGCAAACTGGTTTTGATTATGGTATGATTGTAGGTACAGTATCAGTAATATACGCTGCATATTTAATGTATGAAAAAAACTGGCGTGAAGAAGATGAAGATTAAATTATGGAAAAAATAATTTTTTTTGGATTGGTTATTCCTATTATGGCTTATGTTTTATACTTAGGTGGAATGGCAATTATGAATGGTTTTAAATCTAAAGAAGCTAATAGAGTTGAGAAAGAGGAAGCTGAAAATGAAAGTAGGGATACAAGGGAGACTTCTGCAGAACAAAGTAGCAATTTAAGTGATGAACTTACTAAATTGAATGATTTAAAAGAAAAAGGAATTATTTCTCAAGAGGAATTTGAAAAGGCCAAATACAAACTATTAAATAATTAAATAGTTTAATCATGTTCAAGAGTTTTAAAAAAAAATTTGTTAAAGTAAACAAGGGTAAAATATTTTGTCGATTTAAAGGAAACGGTCCTCCATTATTGCTACTTCACGGATATCCACAATCACATGTAATGTGGCACAAGACTGCACCTGAACTTAGTAAATATTTTACAGTAATAGTCGCCGATCTTAGGGGATATGGGGACAGTTTAGTTTTGCCTGGTGGAATTAATCATAAAAATTATTCTAAAAGAGAAATGGCAAAAGATATGGTTCAGTTGATGAGTAAATTAAATTTTAAAAAATTTTTTGTTGCTGGTCATGATAGAGGCGGGAGAGTTGCACACAGAATGGCTAGAGATTATAGAAATAAAATTTTAGCTTTAAGTGTATTAGATATTTGTCCAACTTTAGATATGTACGAGCATACAGATATGAAATTTGCAAAAGGATATTTTCATTGGTTTTATTTAATACAGCCCGCACCTTTACCAGAGAAAATGATAATGGCAGACCCTAAAAGATGGTTACATAGTCGGTTTAACAGGTCATCCAAACTTAAGATTGGAAGAATTGAAAATGAATATTTAAGAGCCTTTAAACAAAAGAAGAGAATTCATGCAACATGTGAGGATTATAGGGCTGCGGCTACTATAGATTTAGAGCATGATAAAAAAGATCGGAAAAAAAAATTAAATATTCCTATACAAGTTTTATGGGGAAGAAAGGGAGTAGTTGGAACGCAATTTAAATCAGTCAAAATTTGGCAAAAATATACAAACAAAAAAGTTTATGGAGCAGAAATTAATTCAGATCATTTCATTCCGGAGGAAAGTCCCAAACAAACTATAAATCACCTTAAAAAATTTTTTTTAAAAAATGTTTAAGATAATTCCAAATAAAAAGAATATTGGAGCTGAAATACTTGTAAATTTAAAAGATATTACGAATAAAGATATTTTAAAAATTAAGAAAGCACTGAATAAATATGGAATGTTATATTTTAAGGATCAAAAATTAACTTCTAAACTTTATATTAAGTTTGCAAAATATTTTGGAAATTTAGCCAATTATCCAAGACTAAACGGTTTAAATAAAAAATTTCCTCAAATTACAGTAGTGCAAAGAAAATCAACAGATAAAGGACCAAGTTTTGGTGAACAATTTCATACAGACTCCATTTATACAAAAAATCCACCGAGATTTACAATGTTGCTTTCAAAACTTGTGCCAAAAAAAGGAAAGGCCAATACAGAATTTTGTTCTCAATATCTTGCTTATAAAGAATTACCAAATTCAATAAAAAGAAAATTTAAAAATCTTAAAGCTAAATATTCTTCTGACGGTCCAATTTCGGTTACAACAAAAGAAAGAGTAAAAGAAAAGGGAAAAAGTATCAAAGAACTTAGATCCTCACATAAAATAATTAGAAAAGTCAGTACAAATTATTCGATTTATTGTAGCCCAGGACACTTTGTTGGTTTTAGTATAAAAATAAAAAATCAAGAAAAGTTCAAAAAATTTTTATTTAATCATCAAATAAAAAGGAAGTTTCAATTTTCTTTACCTTGGGACAAAAATCAATTGGCTATATGGGATAATAGATCTATGCTTCATCAGGCAACACCCTTTAAGGGAAATAGAATAATGCATAGAATAACGATTAAATAATTTATGCTCACAATTTTTTTAGGATTAACTCCATTTATATTTATTACTTTTTTAGGCTTTGTATTTGGTAAGTTAAAAGTTTTAGACCTTAGTCATGCTAAAATTTTAAATCTTTTTTTGTTCTATATTGCAGTTCCGGCATTGATAATTAAACTAATAGCACAAAATGAAATTGGACAAGTAGATTTCAAACAAATTGTCTCTTATTTAATTATGCAATCGATATGTGGAATTATTGCTTACTTAATTACTTCAAAATATTTTAAAAGATCAATCCCAGAGTCAATTATTTGGGCCTTAACAGTTGCATTATCAAACCATGTGACTTTGCTTTTGCCAATAACAGAAATATATTTTCAACAAAATGTAATTACACAAGTTGCAAGTATCATATTAATGGATGGAATAATTTTATTATCTATAATTGCTTTTTTCCTCGAATTATCTACAAAAAAAAATGTAAATTTATTTAATTTTATTAAAAATTTATTTTTAAACCCATTTATTCTTTCAATAATTATAGGTCTATTATTTTTATTATTAAATTTTAATATTGATCAAACACCAATTGAATATACTTTGTCTAAACTTGCAGCATGTGTTTCACCAGTTGGATTGTTTGCAATTGGCATAACTCTTTCATTTTATACTAAAAATGTAATTAACAAATTATCTGTTTCTATTTCAGTTTTAAAATTAGTCATTTCCCCGATAATTTTATTGTTAATTGGATTAGCGTTTTTTAATGCAGGATTGCCTGCTGAAATACCAGGTGCTTTCTTCGTGAGTGTTGCACCTTGCGGAGTTACTTCTATAGTTTTATGTGCTGCTTATAATGTTAGTCCCGAAAATATAATAAAAGCAATTTTTGTATCTACTATTGCATCTATAGGGACTATATTTTTTGCAATTAAGTATTTAAATTTATAACAATTTATCTAGAGGACTAACTTCTCCAATTTTAAAAATAATTGCATCTTCTTTATTAAAACCATATTTTTCAGCACTATTTTTAAATCTAATTGGGGGTTCCATAATTGGCTCCAATGATAAAACAAATGTTCCCCAATGCATTCCTAATACTTTTTTACTTTTTAGGTCCTGTGCAACATTCAAGGCTTCTTCCGGCGTAGTATGATAAATCGTTTTATCAAACATTGGTTTAAAATTATAAGCGCCAATATTAATCATTGTCAGATCTACAGGACCATATTTTTTTCCTAGTTCTTTGTAGATTTCCCCATATCCAGTGTCACATGCAAATAAAATTTTTTTATTTTTATACTCTATTAGAAAATTACCCCACAAAGTTTTATTAGTATCTGTTAAACTTCTTTTTGACCAATGAACTGCAGGAAGTAAAGAAATTTTCAAATTATCATTTATAATTATTTGATCATACCAATCCATTTCGTTTATATCTTTATATCCTTTAAAATATTTACCAAGATTTAGTGGTGTTAATACTTTTGCACTCTTAAAAGGAAAATTTCTAATTGTTGACATATCCTGATGATCGTAATGATTATGAGTGAGTAAAAATATATCCGTTTTAGGTATCTCGTTTAATTTTATTGCAGGATTAGTATATCTTTTTGGACCAAATATTAGTGGTCCAGCGTTCTTTGAAAATACAGGATCTGTTATAATTGTAGTTCCACCTAATTTTATAAGATATGTTGCATGACCTATCCAAGCGATATAATCATTATCTTTATATTTTTCTAAATCAGTTAATACTTTTTCTTTTTCAATAACATGTTCTTTTGGATAGGATAAATTAACTTTTTTTCTCAATTTACTGAAAGTTCTATAAGAAAATTTTCCTGACCTGGATATTATTACTGGAGATCCTTTTGGATTCCTGAAAGTACCATCAGGCAAATGATGATAAGGTCTTTCTTTCATATTATTTTTTTTTCTCCATTAACCATAAACTATTTCCTGCAAGAAAATATATTTTTCCATTAACAGGGTGAACTTGTATATCTCTTATTCTTCCAATTTTATCTTTGAAAATAATTGTTTCTTCAATGTTAGATGAATTTTGAAAGTTTATTTTTCTCATTGATTTATCTTTTAAAGAAGTAATGAGTGCCTCTCCATTCCATTCATTAAATTCATTTCCCTTATAAATAGTTATTGCACTTGCAGCTATTGAAGGTACCCAGTATTGGAGTGCCTTAGTAAAACCTGGTTTCCATTTAGGTCCAATCTTTGACCCTGAATAATTTGTTCCACCCCAACCTAAAATTTTCCAACCATAATTCTCTCCCTTTTTTACTTCACCAAACCAATCACCACCTTTTGCACCATGGTTGCTTGCATAAATTTTTCCATCAAAAGAGGAATAGGTTAGACCTTGAGGATTACGAACACCAATTTGATAAATTTCTGGTAACCAATCTGATTTACCTTCAAACTTAGGGTTATCTTTTGGAATACTACCATCTAAATAAATTCTGATAATACTTCCAGGATGGCGTGTCGGATCTTGAGCAATCATACCACCACCTCTTTCACCAGCAGATGCAAAAAGATAATTGTCTTTTATAGCCAGTCTTGAACCGAAATGATAACCAGATTCTATTGGTGGTTCAGCTTGAAATATATTTTCGAAATCTAAATTTTTTTTATTTAATTTAGCTTTTGCAATTGATGTACTAGTTTTCCAATCCCCTCTATTTTCTGAATAAGAAATCCATAAGTAATTATCTTGGTAAATAATATCTAATAAACCTCCTTGTCCGTGTACAAAATAATTTAACTTATGTTCAACTTCATAAACTTCTTCAGAAATAATATTTACTATTTTTATTTTTCCAGTTTTTTCAGTGATAATAAGCTCTTCATTACTTATAAAAGATGATCCCCATGGGTCACTTAAATCTGTCAATTTTTTAAAAGTAAAATTTTCAGAAAAACTTTTCGATGAAAATAATAAAAAAAAAAATATCGATAAAAAATATTTGATCACTTTATGAAAGTTTAGATCTACCACCATCTACTGCAATAATTTGGCCTGTAACCCAAGAACTATCTTCTGTTAGTAAGAATTTAGCAAGAGCAGCAGAGTCTTTACCTTCGCCTAATCTCTTAAGGGGATGTGCTTTTGCAATACCTTCAGCTATAGCAGTATTTTTTAACATTGGTTCTGCTATTTTAGATTTTGTTAAACTTGGTGCCACACAATTTACTCTTATGTTTGGAGCGAATTCAGCTGCAAGAGAAACCGTCAATCCTTCAACAGCAGCTTTTGCTGAAGCTATGATTGCATGATTGGTAAAACCTCTTTGAGCAGCAACAGTTGAAAATAAAACTATTGAACCTTTATTTTTTTTTAAACTTTCCTGATATCCTTTGATAGCTTCTACAGCAGAGTAAAGATTAAGTTTCATGCATTTCTGAAAGTCTTGTTCATTTACCATTCTTAATGGTTTTAAATCAATTGAACCGACGCAATAAGCTAGGCCTTTAATTTCAGAAATATCTGATTTAACTTTTTCTATAAACCCATCCTCTAAAACATCTGCAACGGTATGTGAGCATCCAAGTTTTTCAGAGACAGAACTAAGTTCATTTTCATTTCTTCCAACTAAATGAATATTGTTTCCAGAGTTTTTTAATTGTTCCGCTAAACTTGATCCAATAGAACCTGTCGCACCAAAAATTACATATTTTTCTGACATAAAAAATTTTATTAGTTATATTTAATTATGAAGTTATTTTTTATACTTGGTAATCAATTATTTCCAATAAAATACCTAGACCGCTTCAAAAAAGACCACCTATTTTTTATGGCTGAAGATAAGGGTTTATGCACTTATGAAAAGCATCATAAACAAAAAATTTTATTATTTTTATCTTCAATGCGTTCTTATGCTGACACGTTAAGAAAAAACAAATTTAAATTAGATTATTTTAAAATTGAAGACAAAGAATTTAATGATGATTATTTAAAAAAATTAAAAAAAATAATTACACAAAAAAAAGTAAAAGAAATTTCAAGTTTTGAAGTAGAGGATAAATTTTTTGAAAAAAAAATTTCACAATTTTTAAAAAAAGAAAAAATACACTGGAATATTGTTCAAACACCTATGTTTTTAAATTCAAGAGCTGAATTTAAAAATTATTTATCAAAATCAAAAAAACCTTTTATGGCAAATTTCTATAAAGATGTTAGAAAAAAATCTGGAATATTGATGGGTTCAGATAGTAATCCAATCGGGGGGAAATGGAGCTTTGATGAAGATAACAGAAATAAATTACCTAAAAACATTTCAATTCCTAAATTTCCAAAAATAAATGAAACCAGTCATACAAAAAAACTAAAGCCTATTATTGAAAAGGAATTTAAAAATCACCCAGGAAGTACAAATAATTTTTGGTTTGCAACTGAATACGAGGACGTTGTTAAACTTTTAAATTTTTTTATAAAAGAAAAATCAAACTTATTTGGTGATTATGAGGATGCAGTTGATCAAAAAGATAATATTCTATTTCATAGTGCATTAAGTCCTTATATAAATTTAGGTTTAATTACTCCTGAATTTGTTATCCAAAAAATTTTAGATTTTCATAAAAAAAATAAAATTAGAATGAATTCTTTAGAGGGCTACATTCGCCAGGTGATTGGTTGGCGAGAATTTATGCGTGGAATTTATCAGTCCTATTCTCAAGAAATGGAAACTAGAAATTTTTTTAAGCAAAATAGAAAAATGAAAAGTTCTTGGTATGATGGGACCACTGGTCTTCCACCTTTGGATTATGCAATTAAAAATGCAGTTAATCATGGTTGGTCACATCACATTGAAAGGTTAATGATCTTATCAAACATTATGAACCTTTGTGAAATTAAGCCAACAATTGTTTACAAATGGTTCATGGAAATGTTCGTAGACTCTTCAGATTGGGTGATGGTTCCTAATGTTTATGGAATGGGATTATTTAGTGATGGAGGAATTTTTGCGACCAAACCTTATATTTGTGGATCTGCATATTTTATGAAAATGATGGATTTTAAAAAAGGTGAGTGGTGTAACACTATGGATGGTCTTTATTGGAGATTTATTGACCGAAATAGAAAATTTTTTTTAAAAAATCCTCGTCTTTCGATGATGGTAAGAATATTTGATAAAATGAAATCTGATAGAAAAAAATTAATTTTATCTGAAGCTGATAAATTTATTAAACTAAATACAATTTGATGAAAAAAGAAAATTTACCAACAAAAATTTGTTCAGTTTGTAAAAGACCATTTACTTGGCGAAAAAAATGGAAGTTAAATTGGGATAGAGTAAAATATTGTTCCAAGAAGTGTTCTAAGCTAAGCTAAGCTTAGTGAACATAATAGTATTACAACACATCAAAATAGAAGATCCAGGTTACATTAAAGATTTAATGTTAGCTGATGGATTTAACTTAACTACCATTGAGTTAGATGAAGGTGAAAAAATACCAAACGATTTAAGTAAATTTGATGGAATGTTTTGTATGGGGGGTCCAATGGATACCTATATGGAACAAGAATATCCTTGGTTAATAGAAGAAAAGAAAAGAATTAAAGAATTTGTTGTGAATTTAAAAAAACCTTATTTAGGTTTTTGTTTAGGTTGTCAGCTTTTAGGAGAAGTAGTTGGTGGAAAAGTGGTTAAATCCAAACCAGCAGAAATAGGAATTATGGATATTAATTTTTCTAATGAAAAAGATGAAGATAAATTATTTTCAAAATTTCCTAATACGATTAAAAGTTTACAATGGCATTCTTATGAGGTTCAAGGCATTGAAAATAATAAAGATGTAACTTTATTAGCTTCGTCCCCAATCACCAAGTATCAAATCTTTAAATATCAAAACCATGCTTATGGAATTCAATTTCATATAGAAATAAAAGATACTACGGTTAATGAATGGGGGTGTGTTCCGGAGTATAAAAAAGCTTTGGAAGATCAGCTTGGTAATGGTGCATTAGAAAAGTTCGATCAATCTGCAAAAGATAACATGAAAGATATGAATAACTACTCAATAATCCTTTATAATAATTTTAAAAAACTTTTATGAATAATAAAATTTTTGAATGGGCAGGAGTTATAACTGCAATATTGTATTCTTTGTTTGTCGCTTTAAATATAGGCATAGAATTTTTTGGTTTTTGTCTACTGTTATTGTCAGCTATTTTAATTGGTATTTGGGCCTATAGAGGTGGTCATAAAGGAATTTTATTTTTACAATTTTTTTATGCAACCGCTGGAATTATTGGGATGGTTCGTTGGTTTTAATAAAAGCTTGAAACTATTTTGGGAATATAATTTTTAAAATTAAAAAAACCTTTATTACAGTATTGCCAAGCTAATTGATCAAGATTTCTATATAAAAAATCTATCTTTAAATTATTAGAATTTAAAAAATCTAAATTTTCACCTACTGTTGGATACAAACCATAATAATTTTCAGTATTTGTTAATTCACTTATATCTATAATTTGACAATCAATAGATTGATTTTTTAATCTTTCTTTTTGGTCTTCTATTAAATGAGATTTAAATTCCAATAATTTTTCACTGAGTTTTATAGTTCTATTTTCATTTTTGTTAGAAACTAAGTAAATTTTTTCAAAGTTCTTCTCCTTAAAGTCAGTGATATCAAATGAGAGATTATTTTCAAAAATTAAAAGATTTTTTTCTTCAATATTTTGTGGGTTATGGAAATCTTGTTTAATTATTTGGTAAGATTTTTCAGATATTTTTGGAGGAGCATTTTCACTTAATTTAATATTTTGAAATCTATTGTTAGTGAATTTTTTAATATTCCATTCACTTGCAAGGTAATGTTTTCCTTGAGTTTGAACACCCGCAACCCATCGCCACCCAAGAGTATTTGATGCAGCATCTCCATCATAAAGATGTTGCATAAAAAATTCTGCACCTAATTGCCAAGGCAATTCTAAAGTAAAAATCCAAATACTAGCAAACCACATTCTTGTGTGATTATGCAAATAATTGTTTTCTTTAAGCTCTTTTACCCATTCATTAAAGCAATCTACTTTTGTTTTTCCTTCGATTGCTGCAATATAATCTTTATTATCTTTAAATTCATTTTTGATTTGATTTAATACGATAAGATAATCAGCCCAAACATTTGGTCTAAGTTCTAACCAACCTTTCCAATAAGTTCGCCATAGAACTTCTTGAATAAACTTTTCATTTTTTGAAAAAGAAAATTTACTTAGAGCTTTCTGAATGACTTCTTGTTCATTAATTATTCCATGAGTTATATATGGTGATAAGCAAGATATATTAGATCTTTTTTCAGGTCCAAAATCAAAATTTCTTAATTTTGAATATTCTCCAAGATTATTCTCAACAAAATTATTTAATTGATTTAAGGCCTTAGCCCTTGAAGCTTCAAATATCATTTTAAATTATTTTGATTTTTTTTTCTTAAGACCTAATTTGTCACTATGTCTTAATCTTAAAACAACAATTGCTCCAGCTATTAACAAAATAGCTACTGCTTCATAAACAAGTGCAGTAGGATCCATTTCTTTACCTTGTAAAATAATAAATCGTGCAAGAGCGGTTATTGCAATAAGAAGTGGAAGGGTAATACTAATAGATTGTTGATTCCAAAAAACTCTAACCATTGCTAGAACCTCTAAATAAAGAAACATTAAAAGCAAATCTGCTAATGTAACTGATTGATTTAAGAACATGTTTTTCATTTCAATCCCAACAGCAATAACAGTACTGATTAAGATAATAACCATTAATGCTAACTGTAAGTTTTTTGCTATTTTATCCATTATTTATCTTTACTAAAAGGTAACCATTTTTCAATTGCAGATTTTAAGGGACCATCATAAGGGATTGAATAAGAGTTCGGGTTTGGACTGGTTAAAACTTCAATTCCTTTTGAAAATACAAATATAAATACTATTACAAACACGATGACCATGATTTTAAAAGGATCAAAATTTTTTGTTTGAAAAACACTTGCAGACTTCTCTTCTGCTCTATGAAATTGTTTAAAAGTCATATAAACGGCAAATATTAAACCTATATGAGCTAAAAAAAGTCCAGCCCATCCAAATGCGAAAGTTGTATAAGAAAAAACATATAAACTAAAAACAGTAGTCCAAATAAAACTTAAAACTAAAAGAATTTGTAACCTAACTGTTTTAGGTAGCGCACGTAGATCATTCTTACTATCATCAAATAAAATGTTTGCAGCATCTCTCATCCAATTCTTTATTGATTCCATGATCTAAGGATATAATTTTTAGTGATTTAAACAAATGTTAATTTGTCCTAAATTCGAGTTAAATTTGATTTAATAACACTTTCTAGCTGCAATATACTTTGAGCTCCTGAAATAAATTCCTTTCCTATTTCAAAAAAAGGAACCCCGGAAATACCTTTTTCTTTAGCAAGTGTAATTTTTGAGTTCACCTTCTTAATACTTTCTTCGTTAATAAAATCTCTAAATACTTTTTCTGAAATATTATTTTGTTTAGCAATGTTAATTAAAATATTTATATCTCCTATATCAAGTCCATCTATAAAATATGACTGATATATTTTCTCTTTAACTTGATCTTGTGAATTAAATTTTTCACTCAAAATAATTAATAAATGGGATAGTACAGTATTTGGAGTTTTTTTTATTTTATCTAAATTAAAAATCATTCCAGCTTCTTGTGCTTTTAACTTCATATTTTCATACATAGGAGTTGCATAATCTTTTCCTCCAAATTTTATTTGAAGATATTTATCACGAGAAATTCCCTCTAATGGCATCTCAGGATTTAATTGAAAGGGAGTATGACTAATTTCAAATTGTGTATCAGGAAATTTTTTTATCGCATTATTTAAATTTGTTTGGCCTATAAAACACCATCCACAAATAGTGTCAGCAAAAATATTTATTTTCATTTATTTATGAACGAAGCTTTTTTTTGTGAAAATTGATAAATCTTTCTACGTTAGATTTATTAAATGATTTGTTTTCCTCAAATGAGACTTTTTTCATCGAGTAAGCGCTGCTATTAGTAATTCTTGATTGAATTGTAATATTTCCCTTATACAATTTAAGCTTAACTGAGCCATTAACTTTGCTTCTTTTTAAATCTACAATTTTTTGAAGTTTAAATCTTTCTTTTGAGTACCAATAACCATTATAAATTAATTCTGCATATCTAGACATTATCTGATCTTTTTTATGCATAGTTTCTTTGTCTAAAGTAACAGACTCAATTGCTCGATGAGCATTGATTAAAAGAGTTCCACCGGGTGTTTCGTATACACCTCTAGATTTGATACCTAAAAATCTATTCTCCACTAGGTCAACTCTTCCAATTCCATTTTTACCTGCTAGGTCATTTAGCTTTGTTAATAATTTAGCCGGAGATATTTTTTTTCCATTAAGTCCGAAAGGATCACCATTTTTAAAATTGATAGTAACAAACGATGGTTTGTTAGGTGCCTTTTCTAGAGAAACTGTTCGTTGAAAAATAAATTCTGGAGCAGAATTTTTTGGATTTTCTAAAACCTTACCTTCAGTTGATGTATGAAATAAATTATCATCCACTGAAAAAGGAGGTGCACCTTTTTTATCTTTAGGAATAACTATGCCGTGTTTTTTTGCATAATTAATCAAATCTGTTCTAGATTTTAGTTTCCAAATTCTCCACGGAGCTATAATTTTAATTTTAGGACCAAAATAATGATAGCCTAATTCAAATCTAACTTGGTCATTGCCTTTACCAGTTGCTCCATGTGAAACTGCATAAGCCTTAAATTTTTTAGCTACTCTTATTTGATCTTTTGCAATAAGAGGCCTTGCTATCGATGTCCCTAGTAAATAAACACCTTCATAGATCGCATGTCCTCTGATCATCGGATAAACATAATCTTTAATAAAAATATCTTTTAAATCTTTAATAATTATATTTTTAACACCAAATTTTTTTGCATTAGTTATAATTTTTTTTCTATTAAGTTCTTGGCCTACATCTGCTGTATAACAAATTACATCTGCATCATAATTTTCTTGGAGCCATTTTAAAATTATAGAGGTATCGAGCCCTCCAGAATAAGCTAGAACAATTTTCTTTTTTGATTTCATTGAATTAACTACAAGCTTTTCTTGAAGCGTTATAAGCTTTAGTAAATCCTAATAATGAATAATGATCTATTGTTTGAGAACCTTGTTGATTGTATCCAGTAATCATAATTCTAGATCCTTTTCTCATTTGTTTGATCATTTTTAGTTCAATTTTATTGTCAGCAATCCACGCAAAACCTTGTTCTTTAATATCAAATTTAAATTTGTTTTTTCCTGAAGCAGCTGTTACGGAATTATTTTTGTTGAATTCATAACCAGGGGTAACACTTACTTCATTTAATATTTTGTCATTTGGTCTGAAAGCTACAAATAATTTTGCATCTCTTTTATTTGTTTTTGGTGCTTGCAAAATAGGTAATGACTGAGCAAAACATACTTTCCCATCAGCATCAGAAACTACCATTGCTTCCCAATCTTTATATTTACCAATTTTTTTAATTTCTTGGGCTGAAAGTTGCGAAATACTAATTATAAAAAATATTCCTAAAAATATTGTAATTTTTTTAATTATGGACATGGGTTTGGATAAATTTTTTGAACATTGTTAATTTCTTTAATGACATCATCAGATAAGTTTACATTTACACTTTCTATGTTTGTTTTCAACTGCTCCATTGTGGTTGCCCCAATTATTACACTAGTCATAAAGTCTTGGATTTCACAAAATTTTATCGCCATCTGACTCATATCTAGATCAAATTTTTCACTAATTTTATAATAATGTTCAACGGCTTCCTCAGTATTTGGCTTTCTATACCTTGTCCAGAAATCGAAATCTCTCTCCATTCTTGATCCTTTGGGAAAATTCCTGTTTCTATACTTTCCACTTAAATATCCACTTGCAAGTGGAGAGTAAGCTAAGCAGCCAATGTTTTCTCTTATAGAAACTTCAGCTAGTCCAACTTCGTAAGATCTATTTAATAAACTATAAGGATTTTGGATTGACATCATTCTTGGCAACTTTTTATCTTTGGATAACTGAAGATAATTTAAAACTCCCCAAGGGGTCTCATTTGATAAACCAACGTATCTTATTTTTCCCTGATCAATATATTTGTTTAACTCTGCAAGAACATCTTCAAATTTATTCCATTTATTTTCTTTATGAACATAACCAAGTCTTCCAAAATTATTTACATTTCTTTCTGGCCAATGAAGTTGATATAAATCTATATAATCAGTTTTAAGTCTTTGAAGACTGTCATTTAAAGCAGATTCTAAGTTTGGACCTGTAAAACTATTTTCTCCACTTCTTAAATAATCTCTTGCTGGACCAGCAACTTTTGTTGCAAGAACGACTTTGTCTCTTTTTTTAGTTTTTTCAAACCAGTTTCCAATAATTTCTTC
>CACKZH010000010.1:25000-33452 GCA_902604575.1 uncultured Pelagibacteraceae bacterium | reverse complement strand
ACTTAAAAATGTTAAAATTTTAAATCTACATGGTGGAAACCCTGAGTATTACAGGGGATTAGATAGTTTCATGTGGGGCATATATCACAACGATTTTCAAAATTTTCAAGTTACTTTACATTATGTTCAAAAAAAAATAGATACTGGAAAAATAGTTGATAAGGCAAAATTAAAAATTTCAAATTCTACTAAATTAGAAGAATTACGAATACTAAATACATTGCAATGTATTAAATTGGTTAGTAAATTTATTCATAATTTCAGAAATAATAAAAAAATTCATACATATAAACTTAAAAGTTTTGGACGCTATTATTCAGCAATGCCTGGCTCTTTAGTTGAGAGATGTATAAAAAATTTTAACAAAAGAAAAAAAAAATGAAAAATTCTCTTTCTAAATTTTTTCCTCTAAAAAATTATGAGTTTCGTATTTTTTTATTTCATGGTGTAATAAAAAAAAATAAATCAATAATTAGAAACTATAACAATAAACATATAATTCAAAAAAAGTTTATTGATACACTAAAGTTTTTAAAAAGAAGTGGAAATGTACTAGACATAAACGAACTTTACTTCAATATTAAAAATAAAATTAAATTACCAAAGAATTCCTATTTAATTACATTTGATGACGGATTTGAAAACAATTACTCTGTTGCCGCTCCAATTTTAGATGATCTAAGAATTCCAACCTGTTTCTATTTTTCTACTGATTTCATAGAAAATAATACAATTAGTTGGATAGATAAAATTGAATATATGATTGAAAAAACTAGGGAAAAATCACTTTTATTGCCGTGGGCAAATAATAAAAATTTAATTAATAATAAGAAAAATAAGATTATTTTTCTCCAAAAAATTAGGAAATTTGTAAAAAAAAATTTTTCAGTTGATATAAGTAAATTGTTAGATCAGTTATCAGAGGCAACAAAAATAAAAATCCCTAATAGTCTAAATACGCAAATTGATAAAAAAATAAACTGGAAACAGGTAGAAAAACTAGAAACAAATAAATTATTTACAATTGGTGGCCATAGCCATGAACACTATAGTTTTGGATCAATGAATAGAAAAGAAATAAATTATCAAATTAATAAAAGTATGATTTTATTCAAAAAAAGAATAAATTTAAATTTGAAACACTTTTCTTATCCTGAAGGACAAAAAAAGGATTATAATAATTATGTTATAAACAAATTAAAATCAAAAAAAATTATATGTTGTCCATCTGCTATAAGTGGAAAGAATGATATAAGAACTGATTTTTTTAATTTAAAAAGAGATATGTTATAATGTGTGGTATAAGTGGTTATATAGCAAATAAAAATTTCCTTAACGAAAACGCAATTAAAAATACCTTGAAGTTAATGAAAAAAAGGGGGCCCGACTCTCAAAATCATTTTAATTTTACAACTAAAAATAAAGATATCGGACTGCTACATTCAAGGTTAAACATAATAGATATAAATAAAAGATCAAATCAACCTTTTTTTTTTGATGATTATGTTTTAATTTTCAATGGTGAAATCTACAATTATATAGAATTAAGAGAATTTTTAAAAAAAAGAGGTCATTTTTTTAAGACCAATTCAGATACTGAAGTTTTAATAAAAAGTTATATGGAATTCGGTGAAGATTGTGTCAACCAATTTGTTGGAATGTGGGCATTTGCAATTTGGGACAAAAAAAAAAATAATTTTTTTTTATCTCGAGATAATTTTGGTGAAAAACCCTTGTATTATTATATTGATAAAAACAACTTTGTTTTTGGTTCTGAAATAAAATTTATTAAATCTATTTGTAAAAAAAAATTTAAAATAAATCAAAATCAAATTTATAAAAATCTATTTCTAGGATACAAATCTCTTACAAAATCTAACGAGACTTTTTACGAGACTATAATTAATCTCGAAAATGGATCTAATATTACAGTAGATCTAAGTCTAAATTTAACAAAAAAAAAATATTGGCTTCCTAAGTTAAACATTAACAAAAAAATGACCAGTCAAGATGCTATTGAGGGTACAAAACACTATCTTAAGGAAAGCATGAGACTGAGATTAAGATCAGATGTACCAATAGCTTTTTGTTTAAGTGGAGGTGTTGACTCTACTCTACTAGCTTCAATTGCAAAAAAAGAATTCAATAAAAAAATAAATACATTTTCCATAATAGATAAAGATTTAAGATACAATGAAGAGATAAATATAAATATCACTAATAAAAACCTAAATTCTAAAAACTATAAAATTTTTTTGGAAGGAAAAAAAAAAAAATTTCTTAGTAGAATTAAGAAACTAACTAATCATCATGATGGACCGATAGCAACAAATTCCTACTACATCCACTCTTTTCTTAGCGAAGAAATTTCAAAAAATGGATTTAAAGTTGCTATATCTGGAACTGGAGCAGATGAATTATTTACAGGATATTATGATCATTTCCTTCTTCATTTTGAAAATCAAAAAAAATCAAAAAATTTTAAAAAACTGATTAATGACTGGAAAAAATATATTTATCCTATTTTAAATAACAAGAACCTAAAAGACCCTTTTTTATATATAAAAGATAATGAAGATAGATCAAATGTATATGAAGAAAAATTTAATATAAAAAGTTATTCTACTAAAAAAAGAAATTTAAAATTTGATGAAATTAATTATTGTGGAGAACTACTAAGAAATAGAATGCTAAACGAGCTATTTAACGAGGTAGTGCCTATAATTTTAAAACATGATGATCTAAACTCGATGCTATTTTCTGTGGAGAATAGAAGTCCTTATTTAGATAAATTTTTAGTTGAATTTGCTCTTACTATTCCTCCTAACTTACTTATTTCAGATGGTTATCAGAAAAAGATCCTGAGAGATGCCTCAAAGAAATATATTTCTGAAAAAATTTATAAAGATAGAATTAAGAAAGGTTTTAACTCATCTATATCTTCCTTAATTCAAATTAAAAAACCAAATGATTTAGATAAATTTATTAATAAGAACGATCCCATAAATAATTTAATAAATATCAAAATGTTAAAAAAAAATATAAATTTTGATAAAATACCAAATCATTTATCTAAATTTTTATTTTCAATTATTAGTACAAATTTATTTTTGGAGAATAATTAAATTATGAAACTAGGCATAATTGACTTAGATATTGCAAATATAGGCTCATTAGAATCTGCTTTCAATAAATTAAATATTAAGTATAAAATTTGTAAATCAGAAAAAGACTTAATAAATATAAATAAAGTTATTCTACCAGGAGTAGGGTCGTTCAAAGCTTTTATGAAAAAAGTAAAAGATAACGATCTTGAAAAAAAAATTAAAGAAATGAATATAAATAACTGCTCTATTTTAGGTATATGTCTTGGATTTCAAATTTTATTTAATAAAAGTTCAGAGCATGGAATTTCTCAAGGGTTAAAGTTAATTGAAGGACAGGTTAACAATTTTAAAGAAGTAGACAAAAATATCCAAACTCCACATGTTGGATGGAACTCTTGTAAATTTAATTTGCCCTCAAAATTATTTGAAAATGTATTAGATAATTCAGATTTTTATTTTACACACTCTTATTTTGCTTCTAAAATTGATAAAAAATTTGTAATTTCAAGAACTTTTTATGATTTTAATTTTGTATCTGCAGTACAAAAAAAAAATTTATATGGTGTGCAATTTCATCCTGAAAAAAGTCAGTCTGCAGGGCTTAAATTATTAAAAAATTTTGTCGATTTTTGTTAAATGTTAAAAAAAAGAATAATTATAACTTTGACATTTTTTGACGGAATTTTATTTAGAACAAAAAACTTTAGACCTGATTATAGATATACAAAAAATTTTATTGATTTATGGAGCATTGATGAACTGATTTTAGTAGATATTTCAAAAAAAAAAAATCCAAATAGATTTTTAGAAATAATTAACTTCTTTAAAGAAAATTGTTTTGTTCCGATTACAGTTGGTGGAGGAATTAATACTGAGGAATATGCAGACAAATTATTTAGAAATGGATGTGAAAAAATTTTATTAGGATCTAATTCAATAAAAAATCAAACGCTTTTAAAGCGTCTCTCTTTAAAGTATGGTTCACAGGCAATTTTACAATCAATTAATTTTAAAAAGAAAAATAATGAGTATTATGCAACTTCTAATAATGGAAAAAATATCATTCAAGAAGATTCTTTAAAAATAATTAAAAATTTAATTAAAAATGGTGCCGGTGAAATTTTGATAAATAATGTAGATAACGATGGTGGGTTGCTTGGGTATGATATTAAATTAATCAAACATATATCAAGTAATATAAATATTCCTTTACTGGCTTTGGGTGGAGCAGGTAATTGGGAACATATACTTGAATTATTTAAAAAAACCGATGTTTCAGGCGCGTGTACGCAGAATATATATCATTTTACAGAAGAAAGTATTAAATCAGCGAAAAACTTTTTAAAATCTTTTAACATTAATGTAAGAGTTTAAAAATGATTAAATTTTGTAAATCTTGTCTAATGACTAATACTAGACCAAGGATTGTATTTAATACTTCTCAAGAATGTAATGCTTGTGAAAATGCCAGAAGTAAAAAATTAATTAATTGGAGTCAAAGAAAAGATGAATTCACAGAAATAATTAAAAAAATAAAATCTATCAGTAAAAAAAATAATTCTCATTATGATTGTGTTGTGCCTTGGTCAGGAGGAAAAGATTCATCTTATATTGCAATGCAATTAAAATATGAGTATGGATTAAACCCTTTGCTTGTTACTTTTTCTCCTTTAATTAAAAATGATTGTGGAGAACATAATAGAGAAGAATTAAGAAAAAAGGGATTTGATACAATATTTGTAAGTCCAAATTATAAAATTGCAAAAATGTTATCAAGAAGATTTTTTATAGAAAGAGGAAATCCTAAAGTAGCTTGGGATGCAGGAGTAAATTCTGCACCAGTTCAAATCGCTTTGAACTATAATATTAAAACTATATTTTATGCTGAGCATGGTGAAAGTGAATATGGTGGATTGGTACTTTCTGAAGAAAGTAAAAAACGAAGAGATCTTAGAGAAGTCATTGAACACTGTATTGGAGATTATCCAGAAAATTGGGTAAATGAAAAAGTAAATATTTCTGACCTAGCGCCCTATATTTATCCCCGTGAAGAAAAAATTAAAAAATTAGATGTTTATTATTATGCATATTTTTTTAAGTGGAGCATGTATGAAAATTATTTATTTATTAAAGATAATCTAAATAATTTTAAAACCAATCCTTTTGGACGTACAGAGGGTACTTTTACTGATTTTGATAGCTTAGATGATAAAATTGACGATCTATATTATTATATGCAATATATCAAATTTGGATTTGGTAGATGTAGTAGAGATGCTTCAAGAATGATTTATTCAAATCATTTGTCAAGAGAGAAAGGTCTAGAATTAGTAAAAAAATATGATGGTGAGTTTCCTAAAAGATATTTAAAAGATGTTTTAGAATATTATGATATGAATGAAATTGAATTCAATGATATTATTAATAAACACAGAAATGAAGAGATATGGTTACAGCATAAAAATAACTGGAGATTAAATATAGAGATAAAATAAACTTGTATGGAAAAAAAACATATAGATAAATTAAACTCAAATATTTTAAATTATGATAAATATTATAATAAAGTTTCTTTTAACCAAAAATTTAAAAATTATAGAGAGCTTTGGGATAAAGCATCGGATTTTAAACTTGAAACTAAATTTCCTTTACAAATAGAATTTGAATTACATAACGCATGCAATTATCGATGTTCATTCTGCCCATACTCTTTTGAGAAAGAAAAAATGCCAATAAACTTTGATTTACCGGTTAAAGAAAAAATTTTAAATTTTGATCTGTATAAAAAAATTATATTAGAGGGGTCAAAAAATGATCTACAAGCTATTGAATTAGGCTACAATACTGAACCTCTACTTTACAAAAAATTAATACCTGCAATAGAATATGCAAGAAATATGGGTGTAGTAGATATACGAATGACTACTAATGGATCAAAACTATCAAAAGATTTATCTAAAGAATTAATTGAAGCAGGATTAACTCACATCAGTGTAAGTTTAGATGCTTTTTCTAAGGAAACTTACTTAGAAATGAGATCTTCTAAGCTTTATGAAGAGGTAAAACAAAATTTATTGGATTTTATAAAGATAAGAAATTCGAAAAAGTTAAAATTTCCAACAATTAGAGTATCTTTTGTAGAAACTGAAGTTAATAAACATGAAAAAGATGATTTTATTAAATTTTGGGAGAATAAAGTTGATCTTTTAAGTATTCAATCTCTGATACAATATAATTCAACTCCAGAAAAGTTAAAAAATAATAAAAAAAATAAAGAAATAGAATACAACTGTCATCAACCTTGGACACGTGTAGTCATAAGATCTAATGGAGATATAAAGCCATGCTGTACAATTCCAGGTATGGAATTTAATTTAAAAAACTCTAAAACAGTTGGCATAAAAGAATTTTGGCAAAGCTCTTTCATGAAAGGTCTTCGAAAAGATTTAAGTATAGGTAAAGGAGATAAATATAAAATTTGCAAGAATTGTATAGAGAGCGTAGAGAACAAAAATAATTAGCAAATTAAAATGAAAAAAAAATTGGCTATATTATATTATGAAAGTAACTTTGAAAAATGTCACAAATTATCAAAAAAATTCGAAAAAGACTATAATTTAGTTTTTATATCTACTTCTTTTTTTGACTCTCTATATGATAAAGACAATAATCATAATAAATTAGTTAAAGAAAAAAAAAATTGTTACTCATTTCAATCCGAATTATTTAATTTTCATAAAAATATTCAAGATAATAATAAAGTTCCTAAAAATTATTTTCATAATTTTGAAAAGAAATACTTAAATAAAATTTCTATTAATGATCTAATTAAAACCGATTATTATCTAAACGAAACAAATAATCCTAGAGAAGACATATTGTTTCACAAGGATAAAACAAAAAAAAAATATTTAGTATATTTAATATTAAAAAAAATTGAGCAAATAATTAATAAGGAAAAGATTGATATTTTTCTAACATTATTTCCTGAAAATTTTATTAATAATTGTTTTTATCAAATTTCAAAAAAAGGGGGGAAGTTATTTTTTTCTTATTACTGTAATAGAGATGGTACTTATACAATATCAGAAAATTTTTGTACTAATTTTTCAAGGGTAGTAAAAAATTCCAAGAATAATAAAAATAAAAAAAAATATGATAGATTTAAAATTTTATATAAAAAAAAATTAATAAAACCAAACAATAATCTTTCTAGTTTAAAATGTTTTTTTTTAGGTATTAAAAATGAAGTTTCAAGATTTTTTTTTCATTTATTAAAAATTAGAATTACTATCTTAAGGTTAAGGGACCAACTAAAATTAAAAAATGAAAATGGATTTTACATGAATTATTTCATGCAAAAGAATCAGTTGCAATTATATTTTGTTCATTTAACTTATATATATAGGTCTCTTATACTTCATTTATATATTTTTATAAAAAGTAGAAAAATCAATAAAATTTTAAAAGATAAAAAATATATATACTATCCTTTGCACTATTTTCCTGAGGCATATGTTTATAATCAATTAAATTTTGATGAATTAGAAATTTTAAAAAAAATTTCAAAAATAATTCCTAAAGAATATAAAATTATAATTAAACCTCATTTTTTATTTTTTGAAAATGGTTACGAACAGCACAAAATAAGTTATTACAAAAATTTATTAATAAATAAAAATATATATTTTATATCTCCATACTTTTGTAATATTAATTTAATTAAAAATGCACAAGCAACTTTGTCGTTTATTGGGACCTCTTTGCTTCAATCAACATTAGTTGGAAAACCAGCTTTTAGATCTGGAACTTCTGAATTAAATAGTTTTTCTGGGATTTATGATCTAGTAAAAATTGTAAATTTTAGAAAATGTATAAAAAAAAAAATTGATGTATCTAAAAATTATAAAAAACTATTTTTATTAAATAATTGCTCAATTTCAAATCATGATTTTAATAAAAATATATCAGGTAAGAACAGTCTGAAATTATTAAAATTTTTTTTAAATGCAAAATATGTTAAAATTTGAAAATTTTAGTAATGATTAAAAATATTTTAAAACCTCTAAGAATTGATCATTGGACAAAAAATTTAGTTTTGATTGTAGGCTATGTGTTTTCAATTTTTTTTATCGAAAATAATTTAAACATTAATATATATATTTTATTAAATAGTTTTTTAGTTCTCTGTCTATCGGCTTCATCTAATTATTTAATTAATGAATTTTTAGATAGAGAAAATGACAAATTTCATCCAAAAAAAAAAGTAAGGACATATGTTGGATTAAAAAAAGATAAGAATATTTTTTTAAAATATATAATATTAGTTTCTATTTCAATTTTTC
>CACKZH010000010.1:0-20000 GCA_902604575.1 uncultured Pelagibacteraceae bacterium | reverse complement strand
TGCAGCACCTGTGTTTCGTCCGGCCGAACCGAAAACTTTAATCTCTTAAAGTCGCGACGAACATGTCAAGTGTTGGTAAGGTTCTGCGCGTATCTTCGAATTAAACCACATGCTCCACTACTTGTGCGGGTCCCCGTCAATTCATTTGAGTTTTAACCTTGCGGTCGTACTCCCCAGGCGGTGTGTTTATCGCTTTCGCTGCGACACTGAAAATAAATTTCCAACGTCTAACACACATCGTTTACGGCATGGACTACGAGGGTATCTAATCCTCTTCGCTACCCATGCTTTCGTTCCTCAGTGTCAGTAATGATCCAGAAAGCTGCCTTCGCAATTGGTATTCTTTCTAATATCTACGAATTTCACCTCTACACTAGAAATTCTGCTTTCCTCTATCATACTCTAGCTGAAAAGTTTTGATGGCAGTTCCAGAGTTAAGCTCTGGGATTTCACCACCAACTTTTTCAACCACCTACGAACTCTTTAAGCCCAGTAATTCCGAACTACGCTAGGTCCCTTCGTATTACCGCGGCTGCTGGCACGAAGTTAGCCGGACCTTCTTATTCGGGTACAGTCATTTTCTTCCCCGACGAAAGAGCTTTACAACCCAAAGGCCTTCTTCACTCACGCGGCATCGCTGCATCAGAGTTTCCTCCATTGTGCAAGATTCCCCACTGCTGCCTCCCGTAGGAGTTTGGGCCGTGTCTCAGTCCCAATGTGGCTGATCATCCTCTCAAATCAGCTATTGATCACAGTCTTGGTAGGCCATTACCCCACCAACAAACTAATCAAGTGCAGGCTCATCCAATGGTGCATAAAGCTTTCTCCGTAAAGACTTATCCGGTATTAGCACAAGTTTCCTCGTGTTATTCCAGGCCAAAGGGCAGATACCTACATGTTACTCACCCGTCTGCCACTAAGTATTGCTACTTCGTTCGACTTGCATGTGTTAGGCGTGCCGCCAGCGTACGTTCTGAGCCATGATCAAACTCTCAAGTTTAAAAACGGCGCACACTAGCTTCCATATAAATTCTAAGAATAAAATTTATATGATGTTGAAGTGTGTACGACAAATTTTGGTAACCTTAACCGTCCACACTTCTCTTCTTAAATTTTTACTTTTTAAATAGCTAATTGAGTAAAAAAGCTCAATAATCCTCGCTAATTTATTGTATTAACAATATTTTTTTGAGAAAGTTCAGTGCTTATAGGCTAAAATTAAAGGAAATCAAGCATTTAAGAATAAAAAAATTAGTTAAAAATGCATATTTTAAGGGGTTTTTTTTGATTTTTGCAACCCTCTAAACTAATAATTGAATGCAATTTAAATTAAAATGATAAAAAATTTTAGAACTAAAATTAAGCAAAATTATGAAATTTTTTTTTTAATTTCATTAATTTTTATTACAGTAACCACAACAAGCTATTTCAATTATACAAAAAATAAAATTGAAAACACCTATAACAGTCTAATTGATAACATTTACTTTCAAAAGACACTTAATCACATTATTGATCATCTTGACCCAAAATATGTAAAAATAAAACATAAAATTAAATCTGGTGAAACTTTTGATAAAATATTAGAGATCTATTCAGTTGAAAAAACAGAAATAACTAAAATTAAAAAGTCATTAAAAAATAAAATTAACCTTAATAAGCTTAACACGAAACAGATAATCCAATTTACTTTAGATAAAACAAACAATAAAATTAAAAAATTTTCTTTTCAAATATCAAATACACAAAAAATAAATTTAACTAGAAATGATACTAATGATGTTTTTAACGAGGAAATTTTGTTAATAAAATTAGATAAAAAAATTGTTTATAAAGAAAATATAATTTTACAAAGTTTATATAAAGCTGCAACTGATGAAAATGTTCCAGCAAACATCATAATCGATTTTGCAGGAATTTATGGATTCCAAGTAGATTTCCAAAGAGATATTAGAAAACAAGATAAATTTCAAATTATGTATGAATTATTTACTAATAATAAAAATGAAATAATTGAAACTGGTGAAATACTTTTTGCAAATTTAAAACTTAGTGGATTAGATAACAATCTATATTATTTTGATAAAGAAGGAAGTGAAGGTCATTATGATAAAAATGGTAGAAGTGTTAAAAAAGCACTAATGAAAACTCCAATTAATGGAGCAAGACTTTCATCTCCATTTGGAATGAGAAAACATCCAATCGATGGTTATAATAAAATGCACAAAGGAACAGATTTTGCTGCACCTATGGGAACTCCAATAATGGCATCGGGCGATGGAGTAATTAAAAAAGCTGGATGGTGTGGTGGAGGAGGAAACTGTGTAAAAATTAAACACAATTCAACATATCAAACAGTGTATGCACATATGTCAAAATTTGCTAGAGGCATAAAACCTGGGGTAAGAGTTAAACAAGGACAAACTATTGGCTATGTTGGTTCTACAGGTAAGTCAACTGGTCCACATCTACATTATGAAGTGATTGTAAATGGAAAAAAAGTTAATTCGCAAAAACTTAAACTTCCTTCTGGAAAAATCCTTAAAGGTAATGAAAGAAAAATTTTCGAAACTAAAAAAATTAAACTAGATGTTTTAAAATCTGAAAAAATACTTGGAATAAACTAGTTTATTTCCACTTGAGTTTTTTGGTTTTTTTTAGATTTATTGTCATCATCAGATGTATCAACTAAATCTTTATCAGTAGTTTGATCTAAATTTCCATTATTTTTCTCTTCAGCGTCAGAATAAGTTTCTGATTTAGTTTCTATTAATTTCTCTCTTCTAAAACCTTCTCTCTCATTAAGTATCCTGGTGAAATGATCTGCATGTTGTAAATAATTCTCTGATAGTATTTTGTCTCCATTTGATAGAGCTTCTCTAGCTAAATCATTATACTTTTCAATTAATTTTGGAGCGTTATGATTATTTCTTCCTGGTACTTTTCTTTTAAAATTGTCATTATTTGAAAAATTAGAACCAAACTTACTTTGGTCACCATTTGATTTAAAATTCCTATTGTTTCTTCTAAAATTACTTCTTCTATTATTGTTATTGTTATTTCTAAAAGTTACCATGATTTTATTAATTATATCTTTGTACTAACAATACATCTGTCGTTATTGGCAAGATCTTTTTGTGTACTATTTATATAAAAACCTTTTTGTTCTAATAAATTAATTACTTTATTTTTTTGATCAAAGCCGATCTCTAAAATAAATTTGCCATTTTTTTTTATCAGTTCAGAAGATTTATTAATTACTTTTCTAATTTCTGATAAACCATCTAACCCACCATCTAATGCTTGTTTTGGCTCAAACTTATTAACATCTGCTTCCAAATATTTTATTTTATTTGTTTTAATATATGGAGGATTAGAAACAATTAAATCATATTTACCTAAATTGAATTTGTCAACATCTGATTTGTATAATTTTAATTTTGAAGTAACTTTTAGTCTGATTGCATTTAATCTAGTAATATTAAGACATTTTTTACTTATATCTATACCAGTCCCATAAAAATTTAATCTTTCTTTAAGAATTGATAAGAGAATGCAGCCAGAACCAACACCTATGTCTAAAATATTAATTTTATTTTTTTGTTTTGTTAACTTTAATACATTTTCAACAATTAATTCAGAGTCTGGTCTTGGTATTAATGTATCATTAGTTAAATAAAACTCTGAATTCCAAAAAAATTTATTATTAGTTAAATATGCTACTGGATTTCCTAATGATCTTTTTTTAATCAAAGTATAAAACTTTTCTAAATCCTTATTATTAATATTATCTTTTGAATTTAAAATTATATATTTTCTATCTTTATTTATTGTTTTGGCTAATAAAATTTCAGAGTCTAATTGAGGATTGGAAATAAGTTTATTATTTAAAATTTGTAACGCATGAGTTATGGCTAAATTAATATTCATGATTTTATTTTAAATTACTAAGACTTTCTTCTTGTGCTTGTAAAGTTAAAGATTCTATCATTTCATCGAAAGCTTCTCCTTCTAAAAACTCCTCTAATTTATGAAGTGTTAAATTTATTCTATGATCTGTAACTCTTCCCTGGGGAAAATTATAAGTTCTTATTCTTTCAGATCTGTCTCCTGTACCAATTTTTGTCTTACGATCTTTTGATCTTTCCTGATCTATTCTAGATCTTTCAAGTTCATAAAGACGAGCTCTCAAAATTTTCATTCCCTTAGCTTTGTTTTTATGTTGCGACTTTTCATCTTGTTGGGATACAGATAAACCTGTAGGAATATGAGTAATTCTAACTGCACTATCTGTTGTATTAACTGATTGTCCCCCTGGGCCTCCTGCTCTAAATACATCTATTCTTAAATCAGCATCGTTTATCTTTAAGTCAACTTCTTCAGCTTCAGGCAACACTGCTACTGTAGCAGCTGATGTATGAACTCTGCCTTGAGTTTCTGTATCTGGAACTCTTTGAACTCTATGAACTCCACTTTCATATTTTAATGTAGAATAAATATTTGTTCCTTTGATAGAAGCTATTACTTCTTTCAAACCTCCTGCATCACTTCTTGATATTGAGATCAGCTCTAAAAACCATTTTTTTTTATGGCTAATTTTTTCATACATTTTAAATAAATCTGACGCAAACAAGCTTGCTTCTAAACCACCAGTTCCTGCTCTGATTTCAATAATAGCATTTTTTTTATCTGCTTCATCTTTTGGTAATAAAAATAATTTTAATTTTTTCTCGTTTATTTCATGTTGGGATTTTAAATCTTCTAATTCAGTTTCAGCCATTTTTTTTAGTTCTTCATCTGACGTTTGATCTTCTAATATTTTCTTCAACTCTTTTTTATCATTTTCAAAAGAGATATATTTTTTTGCAATATCTATAATTTCGCTAATATCTGAATACTCTTTAGACTTTTCTGCAAATAATTTTTTATCTATCTCAACTGAGGAGAGTTCTTTTTCTAATAATAAATGCTTTGTAATTAGTTCTTCAACTGTTTTTGATGGGATCATTTATTTACTTTTTTCTATCTCTTCAGCTTTTTTTTCAACTTCTAAAACTACTTTGTTTATTATTTCATTAGTTAAAACTTTTTCACTTTGAACACCTGATAAATAAAGCATATTATTTCCTTTTCCTCCACCAGTGATACCAATATCAGTCATAGCTGCTTCGCCAGGTCCATTTACTACACAGCCTATAATTGACAATGTTATTGGGGTTTTTATATGAGATAATTTTTCTTCTAATATTTTTACGGTGTCAATTACTTGGAAAGCTTGTCTTGCACAGGACGGACAAGAAATTATTTTTACACCCCTATTTCTCAATCCCAAAGACTTTAGGATTTCATTTCCAATTTTAACTTCTTTTACTGGATCATCAGATAAAGATACTCTTATAGTATCACCAATCCCATCTAGTAGAAGTGAACCAAGTCCTATGGCTGACTTAACACTTCCAGTAACAAAGCTTCCTGCCTCTGTAATTCCTAAATGCAATGGGTAATCCATTGCTTTAGAAAGCTGTCTATAAGCTGCAATAGATAAAAATACGTCAGAGGATTTAACACTTACTTTAAAATTAAAAAAATTTTGATCTTCTAAAATTTTTATATTTCTTAAAGCACTTTCTACCAAAGACTCTGGACATGGCTCTTTATATTTTTCCAATATATCTTTTTCTAAAGAACCAGCGTTTACACCTACTCTAATGGAGCAATTGTTATCTTTTGCAGCTTTTAGTACATCATGAATTTTTTCCTTTTCACCAATATTGCCTGGATTAATTCTTAAACAATTTGCACCATTCTCTGCAGCCTCTATAGCTCTTTTATAGTGAAAATGAATATCAGCTATTATTGGTATTTGAACATTTTTAGTAATTTCTTTTAATGCTTTTGAGGAATCTTCATCCGGACACGATACTCTTACAATATCAGCACCTTCCTCATGAATTTCTTGAATTTGCTTTATTGTTGCTGCCACATCAGTTGTTAAAGTATTGGTCATAGATTGAACTGAGATTGGATTATCACCTCCAATTTTTACATCACCTACATTAATTACTTTAGTTTTTTTTCTATCAATATTTCTAAAAGGCCTAAGGCTCATAAAATTAATCTATTTTAAATTCTTTATGTAAGACTGCTATAGCTTTTTTAGCATTCTTAGAAGAAATAAGTACTGAAATTTTTATTTCAGAGGTTGATATGACAAGAATATTTATTTTTTTTGAAGCTAATGCTTGAAACATCCTATAAGTTATTCCAGGTGTAGTAATCATACCTACTCCAATAATAGAAACTTTTGATAAATCTTTATCAAAAGATAATTTTTTATATGATATTGACTTATTTTTTTTTATTAATTTTTCAGTTTTTTTCAAATCCTCAGACTTAATTGTAAATGTTAAGTCTGTATCTTTTCCGTTTTGAGAAATATTTTGAACGACCATATCAACATTAATTAGATTCTTAGATAACGGCTTAAAAATAGATGCTGCTACTCCAGGTCTATCCCTAACACCTACAATTGTGATTTTTGCATCATTTTTGGTTGATGAAATTCCAGTTATAATTTGATTGCTAAAAATCTTTTTTGACCCTGTAATCAAAGTTCCACTTTTTGAAACAAAAGAAGATTTAACTTTGATATCAATTTTATTTAACTTTGCATCCTGGACTGAAGTAGGCTGCATTACTTTTGATCCGAGAGATGCCATTTCTAACATCTCATCATAAGAAATTTTCTTAATTTTTTTTGCTTTTTTATATTCTCTTGGATCAGTAGTATAAACTCCATCTACATCGGTATAAATTATACATTCATCAGCTTTAAGAAATTTTGCGAGCATAATTGCTGTTGCATCAGATCCACTTCTTCCTATAGTCGTAATTCTAAAATCATTGCTAACACCTTGAAAACCTGTGATTATAGGTATTCCACCTGAATTTATATATTTATTTAGTTCTTTAATGCCTACTGAATTAATCCTTGCACTTGAGTGAGGACCATCTGTTAAAATAGGTAATTGCCATGATGTCCAAGATCTTGATTTAAACCCATTATGTTTTAGTCTACCAGCGATAAGTGCACACGACACCTGTTCTCCAGTCGAGACTAATGCGTCATATTCTGCTCTATCGAAATTGCTACTTATCAGTTTTGATTTATTAACTAACTCATTTGTCACACCACTCATTGCCGATGAAACAACTACTACCTTAATTTTTTTCTTTTTGTAAAAAGCTATAATTTTAGATACTTTTTTAATTCTATCTACAGTTCCTACAGATGTACCACCAAATTTTAATACAATAGTTTTCATGCTAGCTTTAATTATTAATATTTAATAAATAATGGATAAAATACATCTAAATTATTATGTCAACTATTTATCACAATGACTAGCGTAAATAAAAAAGAAATAGATAAATTTTCTAAAATGGCCAATGAATGGTGGGATCCAGAGGGTAAGTTTAAACCACTGCATAAATTTAATCCAACTAGAATAAAATATATAAAAGAACATATTATTAATAATTTCAAATTAAAAAATAAATTCAGACCTTTATCAGGAATAAATATTTTAGATATTGGATGTGGTGGAGGATTACTATCTGAACCAATGTCAAGAATGGGAGCAAACGTAACAGGTATCGATGCATCTGATAAAAATATAAAAATTGCAAAACTTCATTCAAAAAAAAATAAACTAAAAATTAATTATTTATGTACATCACCTGAAAAACTTAAAATTACAAAAAAATTTGATATTATTTTAAATATGGAAATTGTTGAACATGTAGAGGATATAGATTTTTTTTTAAAGTCTTGCTCAAAACTTTTAAAAAAAAATGGATTGATGTTTGTTGCAACAATAAATAAAACTTTAAAATCTTATATTTTTGCAATTGTAGGAGCGGAATATGTTTTGAGATGGCTTCCAATTGGAACACACGAATGGGAAAAATTTGTTAAACCTGAGGATCTTAAAAAAATTTTAATAAAATATGATTTATCTCTTAATAAATTAGAAGGTATGAATTTTAACATTATTAGGGATGAATGGAGTATTTCTAGAGATTTATCTGTAAACTATATAGCAAAGTTTACTAAAAACTAATTTTCTTTTTCATTTATCCAGGGGATCATTTGAGTATCTATACCTTCTTCTTTTAATTCTTTTATATCTTCCTTTGATGCGCTACCGTAAATACCCTTTGATTTTTTTTTACCATTATAATGAATTGATCTTGCCTCATAAGCAAAATTATCACCAACATAATTAAAATTATCTTTAATGAATTTTTGATAATTTTTTATAGTTTTTTTCACTTTATTATACTTTTCTAAGTTTATTTTTTCATCATTTTTTGATTTATGACTTATTAGCCGAGGTGCCATAATTGTTTTTTCAACTTTAGTTGAATTACAATTATGGCAACTCAAAAGTTTTTTCTTTTTTAATCTTTCATATTCGTTTGAAGATGCAAACCAACTATCAAATTTTAAATCACATTTTTTACAAAAAAGTTTATATTTAATCATAACTATGAGTTAATCATACAATTTAGATTTTCAATAAGTTAACTTCTATAGTCTGCATTAATTTCAATATATTTTTTCGTTAAATCCATTGTATAAGCTGTGAAGATTTTGTTTCCTGTAAAGGTTTCAATATTTATTTCTATATTTTCAGATTTCATGTAGTTTGCTGTTTGCTCTTCATCGTAACTTTGATTTAATTTTCCACCTTCTACAATTATTATATTTCCAAACTTAATTAATAATTTATTTAGATTAATTTTAGGTCCTGCTTTACCGATTGCCATTATAACACGTCCCCAATTTGGATCTTCTCCAGCAATTGCAGTTTTTACTAATGGAGAATTTGCAACTGAGAAAGCAATTTTTTTTGCATCTATCTCATTTTTACACTTACTAACATTTATTGTTATGAATTTTGATGCTCCTTCACCATCTGAAACAACTCTTTTAGCTAGATTTAAGAGAATATTATTTAGAGCTTTGTCAAAATTTTTAATTTTATTTTCATTTATACTTTTCACTTGGTGATTTTTTACTTGATTAGTTGCAAAAATAGTTGCCATATCATTGGTACTAGTATCCCCGTCACAAGAAATAGCGTTAAATGTATTAGTTACATTTTTTTTTAATAACTTTCCCAAAATATCATTAGATAAAGTTGCATCAGTAAATATATATGCAAGTGTCGTAGCCATATTTGGATGTATCATTCCTGAACCTTTGGCTATTCCATATATTTTTACTTTTTCACTTCCAATATGACATTCCTCCATAGCTAGTTTTGGCTTCGTATCAGTGGTCATTATTGCAAGTGCTGCCTTCATCCAAATAAATTTATTTTGGGTATAACTAATTTTTTTGATCAAATTTGGAATATTATTAGAAATTTTTTCATACGGGAACATTTCTCCAATAGTACCTGTGCAACCAAAAATTATATTTTTTATAGAGATTTTTTTAGGATTATCCTCGTCTTCCACTTGTTTTTTATTTAGCTGTTTAGCTGTCAAATCAGCTATTTTTTTTAAACTTTCATATCCTTGCTTTCCAGTGAAAGCATTGGCGTTTCTTGTATTTACAATTAGAGAATATATTTTTTTCGGTCTTTGGTTTATATTCCATTTTATATTTTCAGAAACTATTTTTGATTGGGTGTAAACAGAAGCATAATTAGCACCTTCTCTGAAATAGAACATTGTTAAATCATCTCTGATATCTTTATATAAATTTGCTGAAACAACTGAAATTGAAAGTCCGTCTAAATGATCAAGGTCTTGAAAATCAATCATTTTAGTATTTTTTGATTGAGATGATAAAAAATTTGTTAAATTAATTCCCATATTGTTTAAATTATTTATTTAATACATATATTAAACAATATAAGTAAAGAATAAATCAAATAGTCATGTTTAACCCATTAAATTTAATTACAAAATTTATCAAATCTAGCAACCAAAAAGAGCTAGATAGAATTGGTAAAATTGTTGAAAAAATAAACTTAAAGGAGGAAGATTTTAAAAATTTAAATGACGAAGACTTTCCAAACAAAACTAATGAATTTAAAAATCAAATAAAAGATGGAAAAACTTTAGACGAGTTACTTCCAGAAGCTTTTGCTTTAGTCAGAGAAGCTGCCAAACGAACACGAAATGAAAGACACTTTGACGTTCAGTTAATAGGAGGAGTGGCCTTACATGAAGGCAAAATTGCTGAAATGAGAACTGGAGAAGGAAAAACTTTAACCATAACACTTGCTGCCTATTTAAATGCATTAAGCAGCAATGGTGTTCATATAGTAACAGTAAATGATTATCTCGCGAAAAGAGACTCCATTGAAATGGGACAAATTTATAATCTTCTTGGTCTTTCATCTGGATTTATTAACAACTATCAAGACGATGCCGAACGTAAAAAAAATTATAATTGTGATATCACCTATGCAACTAATAGTGAATTGGGTTTTGATTACTTGAGGGATAATATGAAATTTTCTGAAGAGCAAATGGTTCAGAGAAATCATAATTTTTCAATCGTAGATGAAATAGATTCGTGTTTAATTGACGAAGCAAGAACACCTTTGATAATTTCTGGAGCGGCTGAAGATAAAACTGCTCAATATCTAGCTATTGATAAACTAATTAGAATCTTAAATAATAAAGACTTTGAAATAGATGAAAAAGAAAAGAGCATTTTATTGACAAATGATGGAATTAATAATGTTGAAAAACTTTTTTCTAACGCTGGTATTTTAAAAAATAATAATTTTTATGACCCAGAAAATTTACATTTAGTTCACCATGTTAATCAAGCTTTACGAGCAAATCATTTATTTGAAAAAGGTAGAGACTATATAGTTAAAGATGGAAGTCTTAAAATTATTGATGAACTTACTGGAAGAATTTTAGAGGGCAGACGTTTTGGAGATGGTTTACATCAAGCATTAGAGGCCAAAGAAAAAATTCAGGTGCAAGCTGAAAATCAAACTTTAGCTTCAATAACTTATCAAAATTATTTTAAACTTTATAAAAAAATATCTGGTTGTACTGGTACAGCCGCCACAGAATCTGAGGAGTTTTTTGAAATTTATAATCTACCGGTTGTTGTTATTCCGACAAATAAAGAAATGATCCGAAATGATTTTAATGATTTAATTTTTAGAACAGAAAAAGAGAAGAATGAGGCAATTATAGAAAAAATAATTGAAAGAAATAAATTAGGACAACCTATTTTAGTATTTACCTCAAGCATTAATAAATCTGAAGTTTATTCAAATTTATTAAATCAAAAAAATATAAAACATGTAGTGTTAAATGCAAAAAATCATGAAAATGAGGCTGAGATAATTGCAAATGCAGGAAAAGAAAATTCATTAATAATTACAACAAGTATCTCAGGAAGGGGAGTTGATATTCAACTTGGTGGTAAAAAAGGTTCTATTCCAGAAGACCAACTTAAAATAAATAAGGATAAAATTAAATCCTTAGGGGGTTTATTTGTAATTGGTACAGAAAGAATGGAATCTAGAAGAGTCGATAACCAGGCTAGAGGAAGATCTGGAAGACAAGGAGATGAAGGTAGTTCTGTATTTTACGTTAGTCTAGAAGATGATTTAATGAGAATTTTTGGATCAGAGTCTATGAATAGTATGCTCGAAAAACTAGGGCTTAAAGACGGTGAAAGTATTGATCATCCATGGATTAATAAAGCATTGGAGCGAGCTCAGCAGAAAGTAGAAGCAAGAAATTTTGATATAAGAAAAACACTTATTAAATTTGATAACGTTCTTAATGATCAAAGGCACGTTATATTTTCACAAAGAAAAAATGCGATGAACAGTGAAAATATCTTTGATTATTCAAATGAATTTTTAAAAGAAATATCTGATGATTTAATAAAGTTAAAAATTTCAAATTTATCCAATCCAAAAAGTAATGAATTTAATAATAAAACCAAGCAAATAGTTGGAAAAAGTTTTGAAGAAACTGAGTTTAATGATTTAATTGAAGCAAAAGATAAGGATTTTAAAGAAAAGATTTTTAATAAATTCCAAGAAACTAGAAACGAGCGAATTAAACTTTTGGGTGAAGATCATGCAAAAGATATTGAAAAAAGAATTTTTCTTCAATCGATTGATTTAAATTGGAAATCTCATATACAATATTTGGAGCAACTAAGACAAGTTATAGGGTTAAGATCCTATGGTCAAAGAGATCCATTGGTTGAATATAAAAAAGAAGCATTTGAATTATTTTCTAATCTTTTAGAAAAATTAAAGTTAGATTATGTAACTATCCTTATGAACTTAAAAGTAGTAATGGAGTCTAACAACGAAGAAAAAAATTCTAAGAAAATTAACCCGTCTGATAATCCAAAATGTTTATTGTTAATTTATAAAAATCAAAAAATTTCTAGAAATGATAGATGTGAAGCTACAGGAAAAAAATTTAAAAACTGTTGTGGAGCTTTATAAAATTTAAACCAATAAAAGGATTGAAGTAATTAAAATCAATCCTCCAATAACTGCTAGTATAACTTTTTTTGATTTTAAAACCTTGTCAAAATTATTTTTTTTAATGGTTAACGTGCTTAAATCTTCTGTACTAGTCATAAAACCATCATTCCTCCCAATTTTAAGAAATTTATTTTTTCTCTCATTCATTATTTCTTCAGATGATAATTCATCAAAATAATTTAAATTTTTTGTTAAAGTTTCTCTTACATTATTTAATATAATATCTCTATCTCTGTGCGCACCACCTAAAGGTTCTTCAATTACTTCATCAATAACTTTTAATTTTAATAAATCTTTAGCTGAAAGTTTCATAGCTTTTGCAGCATCAAGCATTTTTTTTGGATCTCTCCATAGAATAGTTGCACATCCCTCAGGGGATATTACTGAATAAATTGCATTTTCTAGCATAAGGACTTTATTTGATGAAGCTAATGCTATTGCACCACCAGAACCACCCTCCCCTATAATTATTGAAATTGTTGGAACTTTTAGCTCCATAGAGCATTCGATTGATTTTGCAATTGCTTCGGCTTGTCCTCGTTCTTCAGCTCCTACGCCTGGATATGCTCCTGGAGTGTCAATAAAAGAGATAACAGGAATATTAAATTTGTTTGCTAAGTTCATTAATCTAATAGTTTTTCTATAACCCTCTGGCCTCATCATTCCAAAATTTCTTTCTATTCTGCTATCTAGATCTTCTCCTTTTTCTTGACCTATAACTAAAACAGATTTTCCATTAAACTTCGCAAATCCAGTTAATACTGATTTATCTTCTCCATAATGCCTATCACCAGATAATGAAATGAAGTCGTCAAACAAATTATCGATAAAAAATTGTGCTTTTGGCCTTTCTTCATGACGAGCAACCAAAGTAGTCTGCCAAGGATCTAGATTAGAATAAATATTTTTTAATTTTTCATCTATTTCTGTTTGAGTAATTGAAATTTTTTGAGTATCGACCTCTGACAATCCCTCTTGATTATAGGGGTCTTTTAATTTTTCTAGTTCATTTTCTAGATCTTTAATTTCTGTTTCAAAATTTAAATAATTTTTCATATGTTGTTTATAACGGATGGTTAAAATACAAAAAAGGCAATAAAATGATATTAAATAAGGTGTAATTCTTATTAATTGACTTAAATAATTTAACAGATACAAACTAATTATCGGGAGAGACTATTTATAGCGCCGAAGGAGCAACCACCCCGGAAACTCTCAGGCAAAAGGACCGATTAAAGCATAACACTCTGGAAAGAGATTAATTTCCGCCGAAGGAGTAAAGCTCTCAGGCAAAAATACAGATGGGGTACGAACTTGAGTGGTATGCAAGAAAAATACATTAAAATTAACAATCTTCAAGTTTCTGAAAAGCTATTAAACTTTGTAAATGATGAATTATTAGAGAATACAAATGTATCTTCAGAAAATTTTTGGTTAGGTCTAGAAAAAACTCTTGATAACTTAGCACCAAAAAATAAAGAATTAATTAAATTAAGGGAAGATTTACAAAAGAAAATAAGTGGTTGGCATATCAAAAATAAAGGTAAAGAATTTAATTCAGATGAGTACAAAAAATTTTTATTAAAAATTGGTTATTTAAAAAATGAAGGACCTGATTTTAAAATAGAAACTGAAAATGTTGATGAAGAAATTGCAAGTATAGCTGGACCTCAATTGGTTGTGCCTGTCATGAATGCAAGGTATGCATTAAATGCTGCAAATGCAAGATGGATGAGTTTATATGATAGTCTTTATGGTACAGATGTAATTGAACAATCTGAAGACAGCGTGTCTGAACGGTATGACCCTTTAAGAGGTGAAATGGTTATAAAATATGGAAGAGATTTTTTAGATAAATACTTTCCATTAGCTGGATTAAGTTGGAATAAAATTACAAGTTTTGCCATAAAATATGGGAAATTAAAAGTTTTAAAAGGTGCTGATATTTTTGATTTGGAGGACGAGAATAAATTTATTGGACACAGAGGTGAAAGTGATAATCCATCTGCAATTATTTTAAAAAATAATAATTTACATATTGAAATTCTAAATGACTCAAGAGCTTTTGCTGCCCAACAAGATCATGCTGGAATTAGCGACATAATACTAGAGTCTGCAATATCAACAATTTGTGATAATGAAGATAGTGTAGCAGCAGTTGACTCAGAAGATAAAATTATTTGTTATCGAAATTGGCTAGGTTTAATGAAAGGAGATCTTAAGTCGAAATTTGAAAAAGAAGGGAAATTATTTGAGAGAAAATTAAATCCACACAGAAGTTATATCTCAAAAGATGGAAAAGGTTTAAAGTTACATGGTAGGAGCCTTTTGCTTGTAAGAAACGTTGGTCATCTTATGACAAACCCTTCAATTTTATTGAGTGATGGAAGTGAAATACCTGAGGGAATTATGGATGCTTTTATAACTACAGCAGCTGCGCTTCATGATATTAAAAATAAAAATAATTCAAGGACTGGATCAGTTTACATTGTAAAACCTAAAATGCATGGTCCAGACGAGACTGCGTTTACAGATTTAATTTTTTCCAAAGTTGAGGAAGTTCTAAATTTGCCTAAGTACACATGTAAGATTGGGATTATGGACGAAGAGCGAAGAACATCAGCAAATTTAAAAGAATGTATTAGAAGTCTTAAAAATAGAGTTTTTTTTATTAATACTGGTTTCTTAGATAGAACTGGTGATGAAATGCATACATCAATGGAAGCCGGGCCTATGATAAAAAAAGGTGATATGAAATCATCTAAATGGATTGCTGCTTACGAAAATAACAATGTTGATATTGGTTTAAGTTGTGGGTTTTCTGGTAAAGCTCAAATTGGAAAAGGAATGTGGGCGATGCCAGACAAAATGAAAGATATGATGGAGCAAAAAACAGGACACTTAAAAGCAGGTGCAAACTGTGCATGGGTTCCTTCTCCAACGGCAGCTGCATTACATGCTTTGCATTATCATGAAATAAATATTTTCAATGAACAAAAGAAATTAATAGATAGGGAACCAGCTAAACTTGATGATCTCTTAACAATCCCAATATCAGATAGACCTAATTGGTCTGTAGAGGATATAAATAAAGAAATTTCTAATTCTGCACAAACTTTATTGGGGTATGTTGTAAGATGGGTCGACCAAGGTGTGGGTTGTTCAAAAGTTCCTGATATTAACAATATTGGTTTGATGGAAGACAGGGCCACTCTTAGAATTTCATCTCAGCATATAGCAAACTGGATACATCATGGTATTACAACAAAAATACAAGTTACTGAAATAATGAAAGAAATGGCTAAAATAGTAGACGACCAGAACAAAGATGATCCGCTATATGTTAAAATGAGTGGTGATTATGAAAACTCTATAGCATTTCAAACTGCGTGTGATTTAGTTTTTAAAGGTAAAGAGCAACCATCAGGTTATACTGAGCCATTACTTCATTTGAATAGGCTAAAAAAAAAATCTAATCTGAATTTGAAACCAAATTAGATCGATTTTTAAAAGCAGAAAATAAAGTACCATCATCTAAACTTTCAATTTCTCCACCAACAGGTAATCCTTGTGCTAATTTAGTAATCTTAACATTCAAGTTTTTTAAACTATCTTGGATATAATATGCAGTTGTTTGACCTTCAACAGTTGCACTAGTTGCAAGTATGACTTCTTCTATCTTATCTTTTTTAACTCTTTGCACTAAAGAATTAATTAATAAATCCTCTTTTTTTTGTCCAGCTGATGAAATAGTGCCTCCTAATATGTGAAAATAACCTTTATATATATTTGAACTTTCTATACTCCACTGGTCAGATATATTTTCTACTACACAAATTTTTTCATATTTTTTATCTACAATTTTACAATTTTCATAATCACACTCTATTGAAATAGATTTTAGAGCCCCACAAATTTTGCATCTAGAAATATTTTTATAAACATCCGCTAATGATTTTGCTAAAGGCTTTACTAATTCATCTCTGTTATTAATTAACTTTAATACAATTCGCTTTGCTGATTTAGGACCCAAGCCAGGCAATTTTGATATTAGTTTAATTAATTCATCTATCTCATTACCATTTTCCATATTTTATAAGGGCCATTTGAAACCTGGAATTCCAAACCCACCTGTTGCTTTTGAAATTTCTTCAGTTGTTTTTGATTTAAGTTGAGATTTGGCACTATTATGTGCTGCAACAATTAAATCTTCAATTATGGTTTTGTCTTCTTTCATAATTTCATCAGATAACTTTATCGTTTGCATCTCTCCCTCTCCATCTAAAGTTATCTTTACAGAATTTGAACCCGAAACTCCCTCAACTCTAATTTCCTTAATCTTTTGTTGGCTTTCTTTCATTTTGGCCTCAAGTTCTTTTGCTTTATCTAAAATTTTACTAAAATCAGTCATTATTAACTCCATCTTTTTTTGAATTTACATCTATTAATTCTGCATCAGGAAATCTATCCAACACACTTTTAAATATTTCTGAATTTTTCATTTCATCTATTAATTGTTTTTTTTCATTTTTTTCTTTGTCTTTTAATGACATTTGCCCCTTTAATTTACTAAATGTAATAATCCATCTTTCACCAGTCCACTCAAAAAGTTTTGATGATAAATCTTTTACAAAATCTTTGTCTAAACTTTCATTAAAAGATATTTCAATTCTATTTTTTTCAAATTTTACAAGATTAACGTTTTTTTCTAATTCATATTTTAGTTTAATCTCCTTTTTTTTTGTACAGATTTCGATTAGATCCTCGAATGCATTTATATTAATTTTCTTTTCTGCTTTAATTTCTGTTTGAACTTCTGGTTTGGTTTTTTCTTCCTGTGAAACATTTTTAATTTGATTTATTGTTTTAGAAGTTAATTCAGTTTCTGTATTCTTAACTAAATTTTCATTCTTCAAGTCAACCTCGACTTTTTCGATTTTATTTTCAGATTTTACAGAACTTAAATGCATTAGTCTTATTAAGAACATCTCAATTGAAAGGTGTTGATTAGATACTATGTCTATCTCTTCGAGGGAAGAGATGGCAAATTGCCAAAATAATATTAATACCTCTGAGTCTATTTGATTTGATAAATTTTTAATTTTAGAAAATTCATCATCGTTTAATGAAAAGTTTGTACTTTCCAAAGTTAAAGAATTAATATTTTTAAAGTAATAAAGTAACTCTAAGAAATCATTAATAAAAACCTTTGGTTCAACACCTTGGTCATAAATTTTTCTATAAATACTTATTACTTTTGTTTCTTCACCTTTTAAAATTAGCTCAAATAAATCAATTAATTGAGATTTATCGAAATATCCAAAAATTTTCTGAGCTGAATTTAAATCTAATTCCTTTCCATCATCCAAACTTAATAATGCTCTATCTAATAATGATAAAGCATCTCTAACAGAACCTTCCGAAATTTTTACTATAAGCTTTAAAGCATCTTCTGTTATTTTTCCATTTTCCTTGTCCTTAATTTTTTTTATATATTCTAATAATTCTGAGGATTTAATTCTAGATAGATCAAATCTTTGACATCTAGATACTACTGTGATTGGAATTTTTTTAATTTCTGTAGTTGCAAAAATAAATTTTAGATATTCCGGTGGTTCCTCTAAAGTTTTTAATAAAGCATTAAATGCTTGTTTGCTGAGCATATGAACTTCATCAATTATGAAAATTTTATATTTTGCAGATGTTGGCCCATATCTAGAAAATTCAATCAAATCTCTTACGTCATCTACGCCTGTTTTACTTGCGGCATCCATCTCAAGTACATCGATATGATTTGAGTTTGTAATCGCATCACAATTATCACATTTAATTTTACATTTATTTTCTATTCCATTAGAGCAATTAAGTGCTTTTGCAACAATTCGTGCCGTTGTGGTTTTTCCTATTCCCCTTATTCCAGTGAACAAATATGCATTAGGTATTTTATCAGCTATAATCGAATTAGTAATAGTTTCTGCAACAACCTCTTGACCAATAAGATCGTCAAAAGTTTGTGGTCTATATTTTAATGCTAATACTTTTGAGTTATTATTCATATATCTATAAGGAGACTAGAACCTGAATAACCGTCTCTACGACTGCTTCCGTTAAGATCTGGTCGGGTTCAAGCAGCATCCACCTCTAGCCTCCAAAACCATTATAGCAGTTAAAATTTCTAATCTACAAGAAAAGTTTCTTATTTTTTTTGTCTCAAGTTATCTGCTTCGAAAACACCTAGAACGTGAAAATCCTCACAATGTAAGCCTAGCTCTTCAAGAGATTTCTGAACTTTTGGATCTTCTATGTGTCCATCCAAATCACATAAGAAAAAATAAGAGTCGAAACTATTTTTTTCTGGATAACTTTGTAGTTTAGTTAAATTTACACCATTAATAGCAAAACCTCCTAGTGATTGATAGAGGGCAGCTGGCTTACTTTTCAATTTAAATAAAAAAGAGGTTATGTAAGTTTTATCTTTAAATTCCGGTTGAGAAATATTTTTTCCCATAACCAAAAATCTTGTCAAATTTCCACTTTCGTTTTCTATGTTTTTTTTAATTACTTCTAAGCCATAAATTTCAGCACTCAATGAAGATGCTATAGCTGATTGCTTAACATCTTTTGTTCTAGAAATCATTTCAGCAGATCCAGCAGTATCTGCTCTAATATGTTCTGCTAAATTATTTTCTTTTATAAACTTTGAACATTGAGATAATCCTTGTGCGTGTGAATACACCTCTTTAATATCTTTTAATTTAGCACCAGGTTGTCCTAATAAATTATGCTCAATTTTTTGAAAATGTTCTTTATAAATATTTAGCCTATGTTTAAATATTAAATATTCAATTCCTATGTTGCCAGTAATTCTATTTGACTCTGGAATTATAATTCTGCTTTCTGGTTCTTCTGATGCTTTGTTAAAACAATCATCAAAAGTTTTACATGGTAAAATTTCTGCTTTGGGATCAATAGAAAGCGCTGCTAAATGTGAATATGCACCAAAGGTTCCTTGAAAATAAATTTTACTCATTAATTCTTATATTCCATTATTTTTTTCAAGGCTAGATAATCTTCCTTTGTATCTACTCCTATTGGAGATGTTTTAGCAAGTGAAACATTGATATCAATATTATTATCTAATGCTCTTAACTGCTCTAATCGATTTTCTATTTCATTTTTGGATTGATCCAATTGAATAAATTTTTCAAGACAAACTTTTGAATAACAATAAATTCCAATATGGTGATAAATATTATCCTTCTGCTCAGATTTTCTTGAAAATGATACTGCCTTTGGAAAATGATCCTCTTCTAAACTGCTTTCAGTGATGACCTTAACAATATTTTCATTCTTAAGGTGTTTATTATCTTTTATTTTTGCGGCAAGAGTTCCTAAATTAGAATTATTTTTTACCATTTTGTCATTCAAACTTTTTATATC
>CACKZH010000009.1 GCA_902604575.1 uncultured Pelagibacteraceae bacterium | reverse complement strand
AATTCAAAAGAAGTTAAAATTAAAGAAAAGCAAAAAGTTAATAAGATTTTTTTATCTTCGCTTTTTAAAAAAAATAAAAATTATTTAGGGATTAATAAATTTAAAAATTTTACTAAAAAATATAATAAAGAATTTGTTGCGCTTGGTGGAATAAATAGAAACAATTTAAAAAAATTAAAATTATTAAACGTGAATGAATTTGCAGGAATCAGTTTTTTTACAAAAAAAAAGGCCCCATAAAGGGGCCCTTTTTATAATTATTTAATTCTAAATAAATTAGAATGCAAATGTTAACGCTAATTCGTAACCATCTACGTCAGCAGCTGAAGCGCTACCACCTGTATTTTCTAGCGTATTCATATGACCGGCAATAGTTATACCACCCATTGTGTATGACGCAGAAACACCAGTGTATTCCTCATCTGCAGTGTAGTCACCAGCATCAAAATCATGCGTATTGTATGATACTGAGAACTCATCTGATACTGAGTATGAAATACCAATTGTAGTAGTTTCATCAGTGTTATTTGCAGTTGTTCCATCAGTTTCTGAAGCTTGGTAACCAACAGTTACTGGACCGAAAGCATAAGTTAAACCTATTGTGCTATGGTTAAGCTCAGTACCTGCTGTTGCTTCTTCATCACCCATTGCGTAGTAGATAGTCATTCCTTCAACCATTTCTGGAGAAATCATAACACCCATATCGCTGTAAACACCACCGTTGTGCGTAGTGTTTGATGGGATTAATGATGCTTTGAACGTGATACCATTAAAGTCTGGAGAAGTGTATCCGATTGAATCGTTATCAGCGAAACCACCAATTACTTCATCAGTACCAGCTGTAGTTGGAGTTAAACCATCCCAAGCTTCTTCGTAAGCATTTGGAGTGATATCATCCCAAGCATCTAGTACACCTGTTCCACCGTGACCAGCGAAAACAATTGTACCCATACCGTTAGTGTCGATTGTTACTGAGTGGTTATCGATTACACCATCATCATTTTCGTCACCATCTAATTGTAAAGAAAAGCTAACAGTCATACCATTATCTAACTCAGTAGAACCATCGAAGTTAACGTGGTCACTGTTAGAGAATGTAGTTTTGCTGTTCTCATTTCCAGTTGTCATGTAAAGTCCTGCAGCACCAGTAACTGTCATCTCACCTGCAGTTGCTGAAAAAGCAACAAGAGATCCAGCTAATGCTGAGAAACCTATTTTTTTAATGTTCATATTAATTACTCCTTTATTAGTTTTATTATTAATAATAAACGTTGGTTTTTTAACATTTTTGGTCATTTTAGAGATAAAATTGATATGTTTTATCTAAAAATTTCATATATGTGATATTTTTGCAACATATATAGTTACTTTTTATGTTAATTTTGTTCAAAATATTAAAAACTAGTGTAAAGGTTGATTTATTTAAAGCCAATGATTTCTAAACTTTTTAAACTTCAATTTTTGATATTTTTTATCATTTCCATATTTATTGCTGGGTGCGGGGGAAAATTTGGTGCTGATGCAAGAAAAGTTTCACCTGATCCTAAACAAAGAGTAAAGAAAAATCTAGAAGAAGGGAAAGGTTTTAGATTAAACGACATAGGTAAAAAAAATTCATCAGGTACAACATATGAGTTTGCATCATCAAACGAATTATGGAGAGCTTCTTTAGATGTCATAGACTTTATGCCTTTAACAACTGCTAACTACAATGGTGGAATTATTGTTACTGATTGGTATTCTGAAAATCAGCAAGCAGGGGAATCAATAAAAATTACAATTCGTTTTTTAACTAATGAAGTAAGATCTGATGCGTTGTTAGTGAAAGTTTTTTATAAAAAATGTAAAACTGTTTTAGATTGTGAGATAACTGAAACTGATGGAAAAATAAAAGAGGAATTAACCAAATCCATTTTAAAACAGGCTGCAATTTATAAAACGCAAAGTGATAAAAAAGATATTCAAAAACGACCAGATCCAGAAGACAGAGAATAGGCAATCTAAATTAGTGAGCTCAGAAAGATATAATTTTAAAATAATTGAGAATAAATGGCAAAAAATTTGGGAAAAAGATAAATCTTTTTCTGCCAAAATAGATAAAAATAAAAAAAAGTTTTATTGCTTAGAAATGTTTCCTTACCCTTCTGGTAAGATTCATATGGGCCATGTAAGAAATTATACAATTGGAGATGTTCTAGCTCGATATAAGTCATTAAATGGATACAATGTTTTACATCCTATGGGATGGGATTCTTTTGGTATGCCAGCAGAAAACGCCGCAAGACAAAATAATTTAGACCCAAAGACGTGGACAGAAACGAATATTGCTAACATGAGGTCGCAATTAAAAATGTTAGGACTTTCAATTGATTGGGATAGAGAAATTTCTACGTGCAAGCCTGAATATTATAAACACCAACAAGAATTTTTTTTAGAATTATTTGACAAAGGCTTAGTATACAGAAAAGAACAATATGTTAATTGGGATCCAGTTGATCAAACAGTTTTAGCAAATGAGCAAGTTATTGATGGCAAAGGATGGAGATCTGGAGTTCCTGTAGAAAGAAAAAAACTTAACCAATGGTTTTTTAATATTTCCAAATTTTCAAATGAACTTTTAGAGAATCTAGATAGCCTAGATGAGTGGCCAAATAAAGTAAAAGTTATGCAAAAGAACTGGATAGGTAAATCGTTTGGGTGTGAAATCAAATTTAGCATTGAGCAGTCTGATAAAATAGATGAAATTAAGTGTTTTACTACAAGACCAGACACGTTATTTGGTATGTCTTTCTTGGCTCTTTCTGTTGATCATCCAGTATCAAAACTTTATCAAAATGATGAAGGTTTTATCAAATTTAAAAAAGAATGTTCCTCAACTGGTACCACCGAAGAGGCTATTGCAAGTGCACAAAAAATAGGTTTTAAGACTAATCTTCTTGCGATTAATCCAATGAATAATGAAAAAGTTCCTGTATATTTTGCGAATTTCGTTTTAATGGATTATGGTTTAGGAGCAGTTTTTGGTTGTCCAGCACATGACCAGAGAGATTTCGATTTCGCAAAAAAATATAATTTAAATATAAAACCAGTTGTAACTCCTGAATTAAATAATAAAGAATTTCAAACAGTCGAAGCTGCGTATACAGGACCTGGTTATATTTTTAATTCATCTTTTTTAGATGGTCTTAAATGTCCAGAAGAGTCAATAATTAAAACAATAGAATATTTAGAAAAAAATAACTTAGGACAAAAAAAAATAAACTTTAGGTTAAAAGATTGGGGTATTTCTAGACAAAGATATTGGGGTTGTCCAATACCAATAATTTACGATGAAAACAATAACCCTCAAAAAGTTCCTAAAAACATGTTGCCCGTAGAACTTCCAAAAATAGAACAACTCGAACCAACTGGAAATCCTTTAGATAAAGCAATTAATTGGAAAAATGTAAACATTAACGGGAAAAAATTTAAAAGAGAAACTGATACATTAGACACATTTGTAGATTCATCCTGGTATTTTTTAAGATTTTGCTCACCAAATAAAGAAGATTACGGCTTTGATGAAGATGAAGTGAAATATTGGATGCCAGTAGATCAATATATAGGAGGCATTGAACATGCTATTTTACATCTTCTTTACTCAAGATTCTTTATGCAAGCAATTTCATATAAAAATGAAAAAATAAAAATTAAAGAACCTTTTAAAGGATTATTTACACAAGGAATGGTTTGCCATGAAACATACAAAGATAATAATAATAACTGGGTTAGTCCTGATGAAACTATGATTTTAAATGGAAAAAGATATCTTAATAAAGATAATTCAATCCCAGTTAAAGTTGGACCGATAGAGTCAATGTCCAAGTCAAAAAGAAATACGATTGACCCTGCAAAAATTATAGATAGTTTTGGTGCTGATGCTGTTAGATTGTTTATATTATCAGACAGTCCACCAGAAAAAGATGTACAATGGTCTGACGAAGGAATTGAAGCGGCATATAAATTTATTCAAAAATTATGGTCCTTAAATAATAAAATACTAGATAAAATAAATGAAGATAATCCAAAAAACGAAAATAATAATTTAGAAAAAATTACAAATAAATTTATAAAAAAAATAAGTAATAATCTTGAGAATTTTAATTACAATATAGTAATTGCCAATATTCACGAATTGTATGGACTTTTAAATAAAGAAATTAATATCAAATATACGAAAAAAACATTGATAGAAAATTATAAAAAAATTATGTTTTGTTTAAATCCAATTCTTCCACACTTAAGTAATGAGATTATAGAAAATCTAAATTTAAAGGAAGAAATAATTTGGCCAAAATATAATGATAAATTTTTAATAGAGGAAACCATTGCCTATGTAATTCAAATTAATGGAAAGAAAAGAGCATTAATAGAGACAGATAAAAATATAGACGAGGATAATCTTTTAAGATTAATATCTGATAATGCTTCTTTGAAAAAATATATAGATAATAAAGAGATAAAAAGGAAAATTTTTGTGCCAGGAAAATTAATTAATATTATAATATAACCATATAATGTTAAAAATATTAAGATACACCTTTATATTAATTTTAATTACAAGTTGTGGCTACTCTCCAATTTACTCCAATTTAAATAAGAAAAATATCAATATCAAAATTGAAACAGTAAATGGAAATAAAAATGTCAATAAATTGATTACTCAAAAACTATCAAGATATCAAAATGAGAATTCAGAAAAAGTTCATAATATAAAAATAGACTCCAATTACGAAAAATTAATTTTAGCAAAAAATACTGCGGGTAATGCAACAAACTTTAGGTTAAAAATAAAAGTAAAATTTACCGTAACAACAAATGATAATTCAAAAGATTACAAATTTACTGAAAAATTTGACATGAAAAAAGGTGGTACTATTTTCGAAGAAGAAAAATATGAGAACAGTATCATAAATGATATGACGAGTATTATTATACAAAGATTTATTTCACAATTGCAAGTCGAATAATGATAGTAAAACATTATCAATTAAATGACAATTTGATAAATAAAAAAAAATTTTTTTTGTTTTATGGAAATAACGAAGGATTAAAAAGTGAAATAATTGAAAAACTTAAAAAAAAAAACGAAGTTTTTACTTATGATGAAAAAGAAATTTTAGATAATGAAAATAGTTTTATTAATAATCTATTATCTAAGTCACTTTTTGATGAAAAAAAAATAATTATAGTTAAAAGAACTACAGATAAATTTGTTAAAATAGTTGAAATACTTCAGGGGAAAAAAATTGAAGATATTAAATTAATTGTAATTTCAAATATTTTAGAAAAAAAGTCAAAATTAAGAAATTTATTCGAAAAAGAGAAATTATTTATATGTGTCCCTTTTTATCCAGATAATGAACAAACATTATTTAGAATTGCATTCGATTTTTTTAAGAAAAAAAAAATTTCTATTTCTACATTAAACATAAATTTAATAATTAATAAATCAAACGGTGAGAGAGAAAACCTTCTTAATGAATTAAATAAAATAGAACATTATACAAAAAATAAAAAAACAATTTCAGAGGAAGATATAGCCAAGTTAACTAATTTATCAGAAAACTATAGCATATCAGAACTAATTGATAATTGTTTAGCAAAGAACAATAAAAAAATTATACATATTTTAAATGAAAATAACTTTAGTCATGAAGATTGCATAATAATTATAAGAACATTACTAAATAAAGCAAAACGGATTCTGAAACTTTCATATGATTATAAAAATAATAATAATATAGATTTAACAATATCATCAGCAAAACCAGCTATTTTTTGGAAAGACAAAGAATTAGTAAAACAACAAATTTACAAATGGGAACCAGATAATATTAAAAATTTAATTTTTAAGATTAATGAAATTGAACTACTTATTAAAAAAAATTTAAATAATTCTGTTAATTTAATTACAAACTTTTTAATTGAGCAAGGGTCAATGAAAACTAATAATTAGATTTAATTATATCAATTATTTTATTTAATTGATCTAAATCTTTATATTCAAAACTGATTTTACCCTTATTTCTTTTATTATTTTTAATATCTACATTTAACCCAATTTTGTTTGAAATTGATAACTCTAGTGCAATAATATTTGTATCTTTAGACAAACTCGACTTTTGTTTTTTATTTTTAAAAATCTTAACAAAATTTTCAGCTTGTCGAACGGAGAGCTTTTTCTCAATAATTTTAGTTGCAACAAAGCTTGCGTTTTCAAGCCCAACTAAAATTTTAGCGTGACCAGCTGTTAATTTTTGGGTCTGAATTAATTTAATTACATCTTCAGGCAAAGTAAGTAGCCTCAAAGAATTAGTTATATGACTTCTGCTTTTGCCAATAAATTTTGATACTTTTTCTTGATCATACGAAAAATCGTCTATCAATCGCTTATAACCCTGAGCTTCTTCAAGTGGATTCAAATCATATCTTTGGACATTTTCTACAATTGCAAATTCCAAAGATTTTAAATCATCTGCTTCGGTAACTATTATTGGGACGGTATGTAGACCAGCTCTTTGTGCTGCTAGCCACCTTCTTTCACCAGCAATAATTTCAAACTTTGATTTATCATTATTTGAATTCCTAACAATTATAGGCTGTATCATTCCTCTTTCTTTAATCGAGTTGGTTAGATCATCTAAACTTGCTTCGTCAAATATTTTCCTTGGTTGATACCTATTTGGGACCAGGTCTCCAATTGATACTTGGTTTTTTTGAGTCTCAATTTTTGTTTCTCCAATCAATGATGATAGTCCTCTCCCTAGGCCTTTTTTGATTTTATCCATTAAGCAGCACTCCCAACTTTTGACTCTTGACTCATAAACTCATCAGTAAAACTAAAATAAGATTTACTTCCAGGACATGTTTTATCGTAAATTAATACTGGCATACCATGCGAGGGTGCTTCTGACAATCTGACGTTCCTTGGTATCACGGTTGAATAAACTTTATCACTAAAATAATCCCTCGCTTCTTTCTCAACTTGTGAGGAAAGCTTATTTCTTTTGTCATACATAGTTAGAAGTATACCCCTAATCTTCAAGTCTGGATTTAAACTTACTTTAATCCTTTCGATTGTTTTCATTAGCTGCGTTAATCCCTCTAAAGCAAAAAATTCAGTTTGAAGTGGTACTAATAGTGAGTTTGAACTTACAAGTGCCATTACTGTCAACAAGCTCAATGAAGGCGGACAATCAATTAAGACATAATCATATAAGCCTCTAGAATTGTTTAAATATGCAGCTAATTTAGTCTTTAGTATAAAAGCCCTGTTACTATCATCAGCAGTCTCTACTTCTAAACCTGATAAATCTACATTAGATGTGACAATATCTAAATTTTTAAACTGTGTTTTTTTAATCACCCCACTTATATCTCTAGTTCCATTTAGTACTCCATAAATTGTATCTTTCGAGCTACCCATATTAGATAATCCTAGACCTGTGGTGGCGTTACCCTGCGGATCTAGGTCAATTACTAAAATTTTTTTGTCTATCTGAGATAAACCAGCAGCAAGATTTATCACCGTAGTGGTTTTTCCGACCCCACCCTTTTGATTTATGACTGAAATAATTTGCATTTAATTTTTTTTATAATTTTTTAATTCGTTTTTTTAATTTTTTTAATATTTATTAAAAAAGAGTCTTCACTTGTTAAACTTTTCTTTTCTATATATTCCAGCTCCCAATTTTTTTTGGAATTTTCAAAAACTTTTTTTCCATTTTTTCCCATAAAGAAAATTAAATTTTTATATTTTGAAAAATTTTCATATACTAAATCTAAAACTACCGGCATTGGTTTGAATGCTCTAGACATTATTGTTCCTGTTTCTAAATTTTTTATTTCAAAAATATTTTTTTGAAAAACTTTTGTTTTTAATTTTAATTTTTCTGACACTTCCTTTAAAAAATGGCTTTTATGGTAGCTTTTTTCATACAAATGAACGTACATGTTATTTTTCATATTTTTTAGTATGATTGCCACAATAATGCCCGGAAAACCCCCTCCTGAACCTAAATCTGTGATTGTATAGCCATTTAAATCAACAAAATCAATAATTTGTGCTGAATCTATTATATGGCGCTGAATTATAGTTTTTTTTGATGCTGTATTTTGACTAATTATATTGATTTTTTTATTTTTTTCAAGAATCATGGATGTATAGTTTTCAAAGTCCAAAAATGTTTCACGTGAAACATTTAAGTGGTTGATTCTAGAGTAAGAATTTAAAATTTCTTGATCCATTAAGCTATATGCTTAATAGACTTTCTTTTGACGTGTGACAACAAAATATATACAGCTGCAGGAGTTATTCCATCAATTCTTAGAGCTTGGCCCATAGTTTTTGGCTTAATTTGCTTAAATTTAGCTTTTACCTCATTAGATAAACCTGATAGTCCATCATAATTAATTTTATCAGGAATAATTAGGTTTTCATCTCTCTTAAATGCTAAAATATCAGCTTTTTGCTTCTTTAAATATCCTCTATAATGAGCATTAATCTCTACTTGTTCGTCAATTTCTTTACTAAAAAAAGGTATATCAGGCCATATATTCCTAATTTTACACATATTAACCCCTTTTTGAGTTAATACTTCGTCAGATGATCTCAAAATTCCATCTTTTGCTATTCTAATTCCGAATCGCTCTGCTTTGGATGGTGAAATCTTGGATTTAATCATTTTTGTGCTTATTTGATTAATTTGTCTAAATTTACTCAAATATTTGGTTTTTCTCTCGTTGCCTATTAAACCAATCTCTATTCCCTTGGCTGTTAGTCTCTGATCTGCATTATCAGATCTCAAGCTTAATCGATATTCTGCTCTCGATGTAAACATACGGTATGGTTCAGCTACTCCTTTAGTAACTAAATCATCAATCATTACTCCGATATAAGCATCAGACCTATCAAGGATAAATGGCTCTAATTTTTTAAAAGACAAAGCAGCATTTATTCCAGCTATAAGACCTTGTGCAGCAGCTTCCTCGTATCCTGTGGTTCCATTAATCTGGCCAGCAAAATAAAGATTACTTATCTTCTTAGTTTCAAGGGTTAGGAATAGTTCACGCGGATCTACATAGTCATATTCTATTGCATATCCTGGTCTTATTATTGATACTTCCTCTAAACCATTGATATTATTACAAATTTCTTGTTGAACATCAGCTGGTAGTGATGTGGAGATGCCATTTGGGTAAATTGTGTGATCATTTAGGCCTTCAGGTTCTAAAAATATCTGGTGACGCACCTTATCTGTAAATTTTACTATCTTATCTTCTATAGATGGACAATATCTTGGACCCACTCCTTTTATACTACCTGAGTACATTGCACTCTTAGATAAATTCTTTTCTATAATTTTATGAACCTTCTCATTTGTATACGTCATTCGGCATGACACTTGTTTGTTTAAATTTTTTTTTGTTAAGAAAGAAAAAAAATAAGGATCTTCATCAGCAAACTGTTCTTCCAAGTTTTTAAAATTAATCGTCCTGGCATCTAATCTTGGTGGAGTTCCAGTTTTTAATCTTCCAATTTTAAAATCATATTTAGCTAATTGTTCACTTAAACCTGTTGAAGGTTTTTCGTCGTATCTGCCTGCAGGAGTTCTTTCATCACCTATATATATCAGACCATTTAAAAAAGTGCCTGTTGTGAGTATTATCTTATTTGATAGAACTTTCTTACCTTCTTTAGTTTCAAATCCATTTATTGAATTTTTATAAAAAATAAACTTTATTACAGGATCAGAAAAAACGCTTAAATTACAGTAATTTAAAAGTTTTTTTTGCATATATTTACGATATAATGACCTATCTGATTGAGTTCTTGGTCCTCTGACTGCTGGTCCTCTACTTCTATTTAACAATCTAAATTGTATACCTGATTTGTCTGCTACATCTCCCATAACACCATCAAGGGCATCTATTTCTCTAACCAAATGACCTTTACCCAAACCACCTATTGCAGGGTTACATGACATCTCTCCAATAGTCTCTATTTTGTGAGTGAATAGGGCAGTGTTTACTCCTAGACGAGCCGATGCTGCTGCTGCTTCACAACCTGCATGCCCACCACCTATTACTACTACATCAAACGACAAATCATTTTTCATAACCTGAATTTATAGGTGATTGTATATTTTACAAGATAGGCTTATTTTTTTGTAAATAAGCCAATATTATCAACGTTTATAGGGAAAAAAACGTAAAAAAACCAGCAAACTCAGGTATTATTTACCGATACAAAAATCGTTGAAAATACTACCTAATATCTCCTCAACATCGACTTTTCCAACGATCATGCCTAAATGTCTAGTAGCTAATCTTAAATCTTCTGCTGCTTTGTCGAAATCTTCTATTTTTTTTTTGTGATTAAAATTTTTTAAATGATCTAAACACTGTTGTAAATGTTGTCTGTGTCTTTCTCTGGTAATTAAAATATCATCACTTGAAATAAATTTATTTTTTAAATTATTTTTTATTTTTAAAATTAATTCTTCGATGTTTTTATTTTCTTTAATTGAAATTAAAACGTGATTAGTTTTTTTAATTTCTGGATCAATATCTTTTTCTAAAAGATCAGACTTATTTATAACTAATATAGCATTTTCGTCTAACAAACCCTTCAAAACATCAGTAAAATCTGGGTTTTTTGCATCAACCACAACAAGCTTTAAATCTGCTTCTTCTGCTCTATTTAGGGATAATTTAATACCTTTCTTTTCTATCTCGTCTTTTGAGTCTCTTATTCCAGCTGTATCAGATATTATAACTGGATAACCATCTATATTAAGATGTGTTTCTATTACGTCTCTAGTTGTGCCAGCAATTTCGGAAACAATTGCTACATCTCGATTGGATAAATGATTCATCAGGCTAGATTTTCCAGCATTAGTTGGTCCAAGTATAGCAATTTTAAAACCTTCTCTAATTCTTTCTCCAACTTTTTGATCATTTAATATTTTTTTAATTTTATTTATTACTTCATCTGAGCTATTTTTGATTTCATCTAAAATATTATTTGGTAGATCTTCATCTGGAAAATCAATTTTCGCCTCAACATGTGATAAAATTTTTAAAAGTTTTTCTCTAAGAAAATTAAATTGTTCAGATGATTTTCCATTCATGATTTTAATTGCTTGTTGTCTTTGAATTTCTGTTTCTGAAGAAATCAAATCAGCAATACTTTCTGCTTTAAGTAAATTTATTTTTCCATTTTGAAATGCTAGTTTTGTAAATTCACCTGGCTCAGCTAATCTGCAATTTTCTATAAATGAAAGCGAAGAGTGCAGGGCATCTACAACGGCTTTACTTCCATGTACCTGTATCTCAGCCATATCTTCACCTGTGTAGCTCTCAGGTCCAGGAAACCACAATATTATACCCTCATCTATTAGCTCAGAAGTATTGATTTTATTGATTTTTCTTAGTGTTGCTGTTCTTGGGACAGGAATGTCTTTACCTGTAAGCAATTTTATGACTTTTTTAGTTTCTTTTCCTGAAATTCTTATAACGGCTACACCAGACACACCTGGTCCAGATGATAAAGCAAAAATAGTCATATAAAATAATATAATTTATATTATTGAAATTATATATTTTTTTATGATCATCTGGTTAGCTTCATATCCCAAAAGTGGCAATACTTGGTTAAGAGCATTCATTACATCTTTGATATATAAAGAAGAAAACTTGAATACACTAGATAAATTGAAACAAATACATGCTTATCCGTTAAGCAAAGATTTTTATAACTTACTTGATGATTTTGAAAATTTTGAAGAAATCTCAAAGAATTGGGAAAAATCTCAAAGTATTTTAAATCTTGATAAAAAAATAAAATTTTTGAAAACTCACCATATACTTTGTTCAATAAATAATAACTTTTTTACAAACTATAAAAACTCAATAGGAGTAATTTATATTGTTAGAGATCCACGAAATGTAATTACATCTTTAAAACATCATTATTCTTTTAAGAGTTACGATGATGCATTAGAATTTATGTTGGATAAAAATAGATTTTCAGGAAAAATGGGCAAAAAAAATACTTATACTAGAGAAACAGAGTTTCCAACTTATATTTCAAATTGGAGCAATCATTATAGTGCATGGAAAAATTTTAAAAAAAATTACTTACTAATAAGATACGAGGATTTAATTAAAAATCCTGATAAAAAGTTTAACGAAATTACCGAATTTTTGTCCAAATTATTAAAATTTAAAATTGATAAAAAAAATATTCAAAAAGCTATATTAAACAGTTCATTTAAAAATTTAAAACAATCAGAAGAAAAATTTGGGTTTAATGAGGCCCCACCAGATCAAATTACAAATGAAAAGAAAAAGTTTTTTAATTTAGGTCCTGATAATGATTGGGAGACTCATCTTCCAAATAATGTAAGGAAAGAGATCGAGATAAACTTTATGAAAGAAATGAAGGAACTTAATTATTTATAAGACTCTATATATATTTCCTCAAGTTTATTTTCGATATTATTTGTAAATTTAGTCGTATCGAAAAGAGGCGATCTTAAAGAAATATCTCTTAAGAAATTCCCATTAATGTTATTTAATAAGTTTTTGTCATTCGAAAATTTAATTGCTTTTTTAATATAATCATCTTCGGTAGAAGCAATAAATTCATTTAGTTTTAAATTGGTGATAATGCTTTCACCACATCTGGAGTTAAAATTAAATCCTTTCATTGTTAAAACAGGAACACCCATTAAAACTGCTTCAAAAGTAGTCGTAACCCCTGGATACGGGAAGGTATCAAGAGCTAAATCAATTTTATTATATAACTCTAAATGATCATAAAAATTTTCTACTTTTTGTAAAATATCTATTTGATCTAAATTCACATTATGCTTTGAAAATTTATCAAATAGTATTTTTTTACTAAATTCAAAATCATCCGTTGCTGATGTTTTCAAAACTAACTTACTTTTAGTAGAGTTTAAAATTTTCGACCAAACCATAATTGTAGAATTCGAAATTTTATTAAAATTATTAAAAGAACCGAAAACAAAATCTTTATTTTCATTTTTTATTTTAGGTATATTCTCTGGCATAGCTAAAGAATTCCATATATCAGGCATATAAATAACTTTTTCTAAATATTGTTTTTTTTCATTTTCTAAAATTAAGTTTTGATCAGCAATTATATAGTCAATGTTTTTGAGTCCTAAGGAATTACAATACCCAAGCCACAAAATTTGAATAGGGGCTATTCTAGATCTTACAACATTTATACGATTGAATGACGTATAGCCTGATAAATCTACTAGTATATCAAGATTTAAAGATCTTCCATAACTAAGCAGGCTTTCATCGTCCATATCAAATGTATCTTTCCATTCTTCAAAATATTTTTTTAATTCAATAGTGGTCTCATCATGAGAAAACAAAGGTCTATTGCTTAATGCGTAAAGCTTAAATTTTTTCTTATTAATTTTTTTTAAAATATCTTTTAAAAAAAAAGATACTGAGTGATTTGCAAAATCTCCTGAGATAAAGGCAACTTTAATTTTATCTTGTTTAATTTTTTTTATGGGTCTATCAGTTTTTATTATTTCTATTGCATCTATTTTTTTACAAATTTCTAAATATTTCTTTTGATCTAAAAAACCATTTAAATTAGCAAGTGAGAGGTAAGACGACCAAATCTTGAAATCTGTTTTCATTGCAGCTGCATATTCACCAAAATATTTTGATGATTCCACTATATTTGATCTACTGTAGTTCATTTTACTTAGACCTTCTAAAATTCTTGGATTATTTGGATCTTTTTCATATTCTTCATGTAAATATTTTTCTACGAATTTGAAATGGTTAGCGTTTATGCTGGCTATAATTAAATTATATAAATTTATCTTATCGTTTGTATTCGCAGAATAAATTTTTTCTAAATACTTTGCTGCAACTAAATAATCTTCTTTCCTAGAACTTTTATTTAAAAGTTTTGAAGTTACATAAAAATTAAGAATTAAATGAGGAAGTTTTTCTAAACTTCCAAGTTCTTCAATTAAGTTTTCACATTGACTATATTTTTTCTCTAAAAAACTATTTTTGATATTTAAAAGTTTATTCTTGTCAAATTTCATAGAACAAAAATTTTATAAACGTTTGTTCAATTTATCTTCCCCATACATTATAAATATCATCATCGACATATGCATTAAATGAAATGGATCTTCTTTCCTCGTCTGTATCTTTGAAGGGATAAACCGTGTGCATCAAATAATGTGGAAAAAAATAAAAATCACCTACTTCAGGTTTTATTTTAAATACTGAGTTTGACAAAAATCTATGAGAACCATCAATAAAATTTAAATTCCCACCTTGGAATATATTTTCACCTTTTTCTTTAGTATGCTCTCCAAAATAATTAGGAACCTTTAAAAAGCCAGCACCAGAGATATGTCCTCCGTGCCAATGGATAGGGTTAAACTCATTCTTAAACTGCCTGACAACCCAGGTTTGAATTATTTGAAATTTTGTTATTTTTCTTTTCATTGACATTTCAATCCATTTACTAACACATGTCGCTAAAAAATTTGCCCATCCACACTTTTTTGCGAAATCATGTTCAATTCTAAATTCTTGTTTTGCATTCGCTACTAATCTGCTTCCGTGATCAAGTTTTTTTGATTTTTCCTTGTCAGCGATTACTTCATCAGTATACTGATTTAAATCATTTAAAATTTTTTCTGGTATTTTTACTTTTAATATTACAGGACCAAATGGTTTGATCTGTTCAAGTTTTATTTCCATAATTTATTAAAACATTTAAAAGATCTAATGTAAATTTTAAACTTAATTTAATTAAGAACTTTCCATAAAACTTTTTCAAATTCTTTAGCAAATAATTTCGTATCAAATAAAGCTGAGTTAATTGCTTTTTCTCTCAATTTGATTCCATTTTTCAGGTGTAATTCGTGATCTTCACTCATTTTTTTTGCGATAGAAACATATTCGTAATGATTATTTGCAATGAAATCTAACATACCAATATTTTTATTTATACTTACTCCACATCTTGAATTAAAATTAAACCCATTCATAGTTAGAACGGGTACACCCATTAATATTGATTCAAATGAAGTTGTAACGCCTGGATAGGGAAATGTATCTAAAGCAAGATTGATTTTATTATAATGTTTATAATGATCGTCCTCCATTTTCTCCCGATCTAAAAAAATAATCTGCTTCTCACTCACTCCTTGCTTTATAAATTTATTATAAATATTATTTTTGTACTCTTCACTATCCGGAAATGAATTTTTAAGAATAAGTTGAGAATTGTTTTCTTTTAATATTTTAGACCACACTTCAATAGTATCATTTGATATTTTTTTGAAATTGTTAAATGAACCAAACGTAAATATATTATTTTTAATTTTATCATCTGTAATTGACGGCAAATTTTCTGGTACAGATAATACGTTCCAAATTTTAGGTAAAAAAAGTATTTTTTCTTTATACATTTTTTCTTCATTTTTCATTATTAAATTTTTATCAGCTATCAAGTAATCGTAATTTTTCAAACCAAGAGTATTATTAAAACCCAGCCAAACAATTTGATTTTTTGCGCATCTTCTTGCTAAAACTTTATGTCGGTTATTAAGTGTATACCCACTTAGATCTATTAAAATATCAACATTAAGTGATCTTATAAAATTAGTTAACTCATCATCTGAATAATTTCTAATATCGAACCATTCATCAGCTAGTTTTTTTAGTTTTTCACTTATCTCATCTTTAAATTTTATGTTTACATTGCTTATTAAAATAATCTCAAATTCTTTTTTATTAATGTTAGATAATAAATGAGTAAAAAACCTTGATATTGAATGCTTTTTGAAATCGGCAGAAATAAAAGCAATTTTTGGTTTTTTATTTTTTTTGGAGTCAAATTGAAAATATTGTTTATGTATATTTAAGTGCTTTTCTAACAGTCCCGCATAATTAACACATTCATTTAAATATTCTTTTTGATTTACATTGCTAGCATATTGAAGCGATGTAATAAATGTTATCCTTCCCCCTAAATGTTCTGGGAACTTTTTATAAAGATCTTTAAAATACTTTATTGAAACATCATCATTTCCCAAAAAATGATTAATCATCGCTAAAGATTCAATCAATTTTTCGTTTTTTTTATTTTTTTCTATTTCTTCCTCAACATACTTTTTTACCTTAAAAAATTTTTTAGTTGTAAAACTAAGTCTCACCATATTGTGAAGAGCTAGAAGATTTGATTTGTCGGCCAAATAAACTTTTTCAAATAAATCTGTAGCGTATAAAAGATCCTCTTTAGTGACACGTTCGTATGACGAAAGTGATACAGCATAATAAAAAATAATTATTGGATGTTGATCCTCAATTTTTCCGAGTAACTTTACTTCAAGTTGAAGTTTTTTATGCTGCTTGGTTTGAAGGTAATTGACGAGCTTATTTATGAAATTTTGATCAACAATTTTATTCATAGAAAACTCTATGAAGGTTTGTTCATAGAATTGAAAAACTCAGCATTATTTTTGGTATCTTTTAGCTTGGAATTAATAAATTCAATGGCATCCATGGTACCCATTGGAGCAATTATCCTTCTCAAAACATTCATCTTTTGAAGATCATTCTTATCAAAAAGAAGTTCTTCTCTTCTTGTGCCAGATTTTGTTATATCAATTGCTGGATAGATTCTTTTGTCTGCAATTTTTCTATCTAAGATTGTTTCACTATTACCTGTTCCTTTGAATTCTTCAAAAATTACCTCATCCATTCTACTTCCAGTATCAATCAAAGCTGTAGAAATGATTGTTAATGAACCACCTTCTTCAATATTTCTTGCAGCACCAAAAAATCTTTTGGGTCTTTGAAGGGCATTTGCATCAACACCTCCTGTTAAAACTTTACCTGAGCTTGGTATAACTGCATTATATGCCCTTCCTAACCTCGTTATAGAATCTAATAATATAATTACATCTTTCTTATGTTCAGTTAATCTTTTAGCTTTTTCAATAACCATTTCTGCTACTGCTACGTGTCTTTGAGCTGGTTCATCGAAAGTAGAACTAATTACTTCACCTTTTACAGTTCTTTGCATGTCTGTTACTTCTTCTGGACGTTCATCAATCAGCAGTACCATAAGATAACATTCTGGATAATTTTTAGCGATTGAGTTTGCAATACTTTGCAAGATCATCGTTTTTCCAGCTTTAGGAGGAGAAATAATTATTGATCTTTGTCCTTTACCAATTGGACTAACTAAATCAATAAGTCTTGGGGTTAAATCCTGTTTTTTTTCAACTTTTGTAGTTTCAACTTCCATTACCAACTGTTTGTCAGGATATAAAGGTGTTAGGTTATCAAATGCAATTTTATGTCTAGCCTTTTCAGGTTCTTCGAAATTTATCTTACTAACCTGCAATAATGCAAAATACCTTTCTCCTTCTTTTGGAGCTCTTACTGGTCCTTCAACGGTATCTCCTGTTCTTAAACCAAATTTTCTAATCTGACTTGGGCTTACATAAATGTCGTCTGGTCCTGGAAGATAGTTTGACTCCATTGCTCTTAAAAAACCGAAGCCATCTTGTAATAACTGTAAAACACCCACACCAGTAATTTCCTCTTTTTCAGCAACTTTTTTGAGAATGGCAAAAAGTATTTCTTGCTTTCTTAATGTACTAGCATTTTCTATACCAAGCTCCTCTGCTTGGGTAATAAGCTGTTCAGATGATTTTAGTTTTAGTTCTTGAATATTCATGATTAATTTTTTGATAAGGACTTATCAGATGGATTTAATATATATACTGCTGCTATTATTTCAACCCTAGATTGGCTTAAAAATAGCTAAAAATATAACAATAATCAAGATAACTGTTGGTATTTCATTAATTATTCTAAAAAATTTTGCAGATCTTGTATTTGTAGAATTTTTTAAAGCAGAAAGACACTTTCCTAAATAGTCGTTGTATCCTGATAACAATATAACAAGGACAATCTTTATTTGAAACCATAATTGAGAGAAAATGTCTATTCCATTGAGATAAATCAATATTAATCCAAAAACCCAAGTAAAAATCATTGCAGGACGCATAATGTAAAAAAATAATCTTTTTTCCATCACTTCAAATATATCGGTTGCTTCTTTCTTTTGTTTGTTCTCAACATGATAAACAAAAATTCTTGGAAGATATAAAAGACCAGCCATCCAAGAAACGACAGCAATTAAATGTAAGGATTTAAATAATAAATATGAATTCATATATTAAATATTTCTTTCGATTAAGGACTTAAGTAAAATAATATGATCATTATTATCATTTAAACAGGGGACCATTTCAAAATTTTCTCCTCCTGAATTTAAAAAACTTTCTTTAGCTTGAATTTGTATTTCCTCTAAAGTCTCTACACAATCAGACGCAAAACCTGGACAGATTGTAAGGACATTTTTGATACCTTCTTTAGGCAAACTTTCTAAAGTCTTGTCAGTATATGGTTGTAGCCATTCTTGTGGACCAAATCTTGACTGAAATGTAGTTTTAATTTTAACTGAGCTAAATTTTTCTGAAATTAGTCTTGTCGTTTTATGACAATAACAATGATAAGGATCACCTTTATCAAAATATTTTTTTGGTATCCCGTGATAAGAAGCTATAATTAGATCTGGTTTCCAAGTAATTTCATTTATTTTTTTATTAACTGAATTAACGAGTGCATCAATATAAAGCGGATCAGATTCGTAGTGAGGGATTATTTTTAAAGCAGGTTGCCACCTCATTTTCATTAAAGTTCTATATACCTCATCACAAACTGTCGCTGTTGTAGCTGCTGCATATTGGGGATAAAGAGGAAGTATTACTAAATTTTCACAACCCATTTTATGCAATTTATGAATCTTGCTTTTAATACTAGGATTTCCATACCTCATCGCAAAATCTGTAATGATGTTTTCTTTTGATAGTGACTTTGAAACTTCCTCAGTTTGCTTTTTTGTATAATAAAGGAGTGGCGATATATTTTCATCCTTCATCCAAATCTCTTTATACGCTTTAGCAGTTTTAGAAGGTCGAAAATTAAGAATAAACAAATTCAAAATTATTTGCCAAACCAGTGGATTTACCTCAATTACTCTTCTATCAGAAAGGAACTCTCTTAAATATTTTCTTATATCAAACCAATCAGTAGAATCTGGGGTGCCCAGGTTAATTATAAGCACACCTATTTTACCGTATTTTATAGGTGGGTGGTTTTTTTCAATCATTTAAAATCTTTTACAATTTTAATTAAATTTTCAACCATTTCTGGATTTGTTTCAGGTAAAATACCATGGCCAAGATTAAATATATACGGGTGATCTCGAAAAATTTCTAAATAATAAAAGACTTCTTTTTTTAATGTTTCTTTATCTGTTAACAAAATTTTTGGGTCTAAACCTCCTTGTATGGGTATACTTATGTCTCTAAGTATTTTTTTTGGATCAACATTATAGTCGATACTGACAGCATCAGGTTTAACAATATCACAAAATTCTTTATAATTTTTAATTTCTCTAGGAAAACATATAACTGGCACATTTAAAGATTTTACATAATTTACTAAATTTAAAGTCGGAGAATAAACATAATTAGGTAAATCTTTTTCCTCTAATAAACCTGCCCAACTATCAAAAATTTGAATTACATTCGCACCATTATCAATTTGATTTTTTATATGAACTTTTAAAAATTTTTCAATAATTAATAATATTCTGTTTATTAAAAACTCATCTTTAAAAAAATCTTTTTTCAAATTTTTTTTTGGTGATTGTTGATTAATCATATAAACCAATAATGTCCATGGAGCACCTACAAAACCGATGGTATTCTTTTTTTTTAAACCAGTGTCCGAGCTAACTTTTTTTAATGCCTTATACACACGGTGTATTTTCTTTACGAAGTCAATTTCATCAATCTTGGCAATTTCATTTAGGTTTAGTTCTCCCAATTTTGGCCCAAAGTTTTTTTCAAATTCTACTTTCTGACCTAATCCATAAGGAAGCATTAAGATATCTGAAAATATTATTGCAGCATCCAGATCGTATCTTTTTAATGGTTGTAGAGTTATTTCTGAAGATAAATCATCATTTAAACACAAATTAATAAAATTAGGATTTTCTTTTCTTATTTCTCTAAATTCTGGTAAATATCTACCGGCTTGTCTCATAATCCATATAGGATTGAATGAGGTGTCTTTGTTAATTATTACTTTGTTTAATGGTTTCATAAATAAGTATTATTAATTATTGTAGTTGTAATATATCTTGTGAATAAAGGTGATTAATTTTTATAAACATTATATTCACAATTTACCAACAAGTTATTTGAATAAAATTGTTTAAAATGAAGCTTTTTTTACCATATTAATTTTTGTGGATTGTTTTGCCCTATTTATTATTAATGTTAATAAATAGCAGTTTTTACAAGGTTAATTTAAAAAATTTTAAATTGTGTAATTTAATTAAAATATTACAACTTTATTAACAATTTATTCATGAGTAATACATATCAAATATATTTAATTTCTGACTCAACAGGCGAGACCTTAGATAGAATATTTTTAGCTCTGAAGGCTCAATTTTTAAATATAGAATATAAAGTTCACTCTTATTCTTTTACAAGGACAGAAAATCAAATTTTAAAAATTCTAGAGGACGCAAAAAAAAATGAAAATTCAATAATCTTATATACAATCGTAGATAACAACTTAGCCAAACACCTTGCGAATTCGAGCGAGAATAAAAATATTCCATGTTTTGGCGTTTTAGGAAATTTAATTCTGAATTTTTCAAAAATATTAAATCAAAAAGCAACACACGAGCCAAGTGGTCAACATATATTGAATGAAGAGTATTACGATAGAATCGAAGCAATTCAATTTACAATGAATCATGATGATGGAAACTTAATAAACGAAGTAAGCAAATCTGACATTATTCTTGTAGGCGTAAGTAGAACGAGTAAAACGCCAACATCTATTTACTTAGCCAACAAAGGTTTTAAAACATCAAATATTCCGTTAGTAAATGAAAATTCTTTGCCAGAGTCCCTTAAAAAAAATCCACAAATGACATGCGTTGTAGGACTAAGTACTGAGCCGGAAAGACTAGCTGATTTAAGAAAAAATAGAATGAATTCTTTAAAGGAAACAGAAAATATTGAATATACAGATTTAGAAAATATTAAAAAAGAGGTTCTAGAGGCAAAAAAAACATTTCAAAAATATAAATGGCCCCTAATAGACGTAACAAGAAAGTCAGTTGAGGAAACAGCAGCTTCTATAATTAAAATTCACGAAATATATTTAAACAATGTTAAATAAAATTATTCTCGCTTCAAAAAGCGAGGTTAGAAAAGAGATCTTAGATAAAAATAATATTGAATGCGTTGTTGAGCCTTCAAACGTAGATGAAGAGCCAGTTAAAGAAAGCTTATTAAAAGAACAGGTAAGCTCAGAAATAATCTCAAAAAATTTAGCTGAATTAAAAGCAAACAAAGTTAGCATGAAAAAAAATGACGAAATAGTATTAGGAGCAGATAGCGTGATAGATTTAGAGGGCGAACTGATATCTAAACCGGAAAGCAGAGAAGAGGCAATGGAAATATTAAGAAAACTTAACGGTAAATCACATTTTTTAATTAGTTCTGTTTGTATATCTAAAAATGGATCTATGATTTGGAATTATACTGATAAAGCAAAATTAACCATGAAAAATTTCACCGATGATGAATTAAAAAATTATTTATCTAAAATATCTGATGAAACTCTTTATGCATACAATGTCTACCAAATAGAGGGAGAGGGCAGAAGTTTATTCTCAAGTATAGAAGGTGACGAAGATACAATTATGGGTCTTCCTGTTAAAAAAATTAAGGAATACATAAGTTTATTGTGATGAAAAAATATTTTGTAATTGGCAATCCTATCAATCATTCTTTATCACCCAAACTTCACAATTATTGGCTTAAAGAAAACAACATAAACGCCATTTATGATAAAAAAAAAATTGAGGAGAAAAATCTCCAAACTATAATTTCTGAAGTTAAAGAAAAAAAAATAAACGGTATTAATGTTACTGTTCCGTTCAAAAAAACAGTAATACCTTATTTAGATAAATTAAGTCCAGAGGCAGAACAAACTCAGTCAGTAAATACAATAATTTTAAGCAATGATAATTTGGAAGGCCATAATACAGATATTCTTGGCTTTGATAGAGCAATTAAAAATTTAAATTTCGAAATGCAAGGCAAAAAAATTTTAATTTTAGGGGCTGGTGGAGTTGTTCCTTCAATAATTTTTGCTTTGAATAAAATGAATGTTTCAAAAATATTCATTAGCAACAGAACTAAAGAAAAAGCCGAGGATCTAAAATCACAATTTAATAATTTAGAGGTATTGGATTGGGGTGATATAAATGATTTTGATGTAATCATAAATGCCACCAGTTTGGGATTAAACAAGGAGACTATCAATTTAGATTTTTCAAAGCTTGCTAATAACAAACTGTTTTATGATGTAATTTATAATCCTGAAGAAACAAATTTTTTAAAAGAAGGAAAAAAACTTGGTAATAGAACAGAGAATGGTAAATTGATGTTTGTTTATCAGGCATTTGAGGCATTCAAATTATGGCATGGAATAGAACCAAAGATCAATAGAGAAACATTAGAAATTTTAAACAATGATTAGAATTGGAATTTTGGGAGATATAGGTTCAGGAAAAAGTTATGTTGCAAAAAATTTCGGATATCCTGTATTTGATGCTGACTATGAAGTTTCAAAAATATATAAAAACGATAAGAAGATTTTTAAAAAATTAAATAAAAAATTACCTAAGCACATTTATTCTTTTCCAATAAGTAAAAAGGAGATTACAAATGCAATACTAAAAAAAAAGTCTAACTTAAAATTAATAGTTAAAATAGTTCACAAAGAGGTTAGAAAAAATTTTAAGTTATTTTTAAACAAAAACAAAAATAAAAAAATAATTATAATGGATATCCCTTTGTTGTTAGAAAATAAAATTAATAAAAAAACAGATATATTAATTTTTGTTGATTCTAAAAAATCAGATATATTAAAAAGATTAAAGAAAAGAACAAACTTCAGTAAGAAATTATTTAACGAATTTAAAAAAATTCAACTTGAAGTTGGGTATAAGAAAAGAAAATCAGATTTTATTGTCAAAAATGATTTTACCAGGATTAAAATTAAAACTAGTGTTAAAAAAATCTTAAAACAAATTTTATAAATGAGAGAAATTGTATTAGATACTGAAACTACGGGCATTTCAGTAAAAGAGGGACATAGAATAGTTGAAATTGGTTGTATAGAACTCGAAAATTTAATTCCTACAAAAAAAAAATTTCATTGTTATTTAAATCCAGAGAGAAAAGTATCAGAAAAAGCTTTTGAAGTTCATGGTTATTCTGATGAATTTCTATCAAAACAAAAAAAATTTAGTGAAGTTTTGGAGGAATTCTTAAATTTTATAAGAGATTCAAGATTGATAATTCATAATGCAGAATTTGACCTTGCACATTTAAATAACGAATTATCTTTGCATGGGAAAAATTTTTTAAATAATATTGTTGTAGATACTTTAATTCTTGCAAGAGATAAATATCCCGGATCCTCTGTCAGTCTAGATGCATTATGTAAAAGGTTCAGAATTGATAATTCTAAAAGGTTACAGCATACAGCATTAATTGATTGTGATTTGTTATCAAAAGTTTATATAAATTTAATTGATCAAAGAGAGCCAACATTAGATTTACAAAATGAAAACATTGATGACAAAAACTCTAAAGTATTACATGTATCTTATTTTAAAAAAGTAGTTTCTCCTTCAAAAGATGAAGCTGAGAAACATAAAGATTACCTCAAAAAAAACCTAACAAAAAACTATTATTAATTTAATCTTTGATTGTAAAGTTTTTCAAAATCTATTTTTTTTTCAAACTTTACATTAGGGTAACCTGAATTATGAAGCATATCTAAAAATGATTTTTCAAGATCAGGATAAATTTCGATTTGTGCATCGCACAATATAATTTTTTCTAATTCATTTTTACTTTCAGTTTCACTATTTACCTGAATTATTGTTGCATAGGTCATTTCAAAAAAAGATTTCTTTTTACTATCCTGCTTATCTTCAAATTTTAAAACAGTATTAATCTCAATCATTTTATTTTTAAGAGGATTTGAATTTATATTGATATCAAGTTGATATTTTGAAATATTTTCTTTCACAAACATATAAGTTGCTGCATCTTTTGTTTCACTAGACATATCTCTAATAAATTTACCTAAAATTTTAAATTTTTTTGTCATCGTTATCTTCTATATCTTCAAAATCGCCTTCGATAAAATCATTATTTTCTGATTTTTTAACAAAATTTTTCTTAAATAAACTCTTAAAAATAAATTTTCTACTTGGAGGAAAAATTAAAAAAAAACCAAAAATATCTGTTACAAATCCTGGTATAATTAATAGTACTGCTGCAAACGCTATTGCCGCGCCAGATAACATTTCGAATGTGGGTGGTTCGTTTTTTCTAAGCTGCATGAACCCAGACTTTAATGTATTTAAACCCTCATATTTTGCATAGTAAACACCCACAATAGCAGTTGTAAAAATTAGCAAAATTGTAGATATTGCGCCAATTTCTGAACCTATTTTGATTAGAAGATATATTTCTATTACTGGAATTATAATGATTAATAATAAAATTGAGTTCATTTGTCCTTAATCTAAATTGCTGGTTGAAATTAATCAATAGAGTAATTACTATCAAGTCATGAATTACAGCTTCGAATATATTGACATTATTCTATTAGCGATGATTGCTGGTTTTATCTTTTTAAGATTAAGAGGAATTCTTGGCAAAAGAACTGGTTTTGAGGGAAAATCACCAGCTCAATTTAAAGAGGTCTTAAAAAATATTAAGGTAGATCAACCGACCAAACCAAAAGAGAAGTTCGATGATGAAGCTCAAAAAGAATTTTTGAAAGGTGCAAAAATTGCTTACGAAACAATTATTACTGATTTCAGTGATAATGATAATAAGATCACAAATGCAAAACCTCTGTTAAACAAAAATATATATAATCAATTTGATGGTGCATTGAAGGAAAGAGCAAAAAGAGGTCATTTTGCAGAAATAACATTTATTGGAGTTGATAAAGCTGAGATTAAAGAGCACAAAAAAGTTGGAAATATTTTAAATGTAACAGTTGATTTTATAGCAGAGGTTATTACCTGCATAAGAGATAAAGACAAAAAAATTGTATCTGGAGATCCTGAAAAAACAAAAAAAATTTATGATACGTGGATTTTTTCACGAGATACATCGTCAGCAAATCCAAATTGGCAGCTCGTAAATATATTAACATAATTGAACGATAATATTTCAGACAAAGATAAAAAAGATTGGCACAAATTTATAAATAGTACTGAAAAATTACCTAATAAAGATTTTAAACATCAAAAAAACAAAACTCTAAATGTAAGATCAATAGATTTGCATGGTTATACTTTAAATGAAGCAAATAAAACTATAGAAGATTTTATAAAGCAAGCTTATTCTGAAAGTGTAAATAAATTAATTATTGTTACAGGAAAAGGTCTTCACTCTGAAAATGAGAAAGATCCATATGTTTCAAAAGACCTTGGTATCTTAAAATATTCTGTTCCAGAATTTATTACTAATAATGCTAGTTTAATGAAAATGATATACGAAATAACAGATGCGAAAATAGATGATGGAGGCGGAGGTGCATTTTATATTTTTTTGAAAAAAAATAAATCTATAAAATAAATTTTGAAAGATCGGTATCTTTAACTAAAGTATCTAAGTTTTTATTAATATATTCTTTATCAATTGTAATTTTCTCTCCTGCTCGGTCGGTGGCTGTAAAACTTATTTCATCCAAGATTTTCTCAATGATAGTATGTAACCTTCTAGCTCCAATATTCTCGACAGTAGCATTTACCTCTGAAGCAATATTAGCTATAGCATCTATACCATCATCTGAAAATTCAAGATCAACATTTTCAGTTTTTAATAAAGCAACATATTGTTTAATTAAACTAAAATCAGGTTCTCTTAAAATCCTTTTAAAATCTTCACTTGTTAAAGCTTCTAACTCAACTCTAATTGGTAGTCGTCCTTGTAACTCGGGCAATAAGTCAGATGGTTTAGCAAGTTGGAAAGCACCAGATGCTATAAACAAAATATGATCAGTTTTTATTGGACCATGTTTTGTATTAACAGTTGTTCCTTCAATTAAAGGCAATAAATCTCTTTGAACACCTTCTCTTGAAACATCTCCTCCAACTCTGTCAGTTCTTGCAGAAATTTTATCTATCTCGTCTAAGAAAACAATTCCATTATTTTCTGTTGATAGTTTTGCCGCTTTTATAATTTTATCTTGTTCTATTAATTTATCTGATTCATCATTGATTAAAATTTCATGAGATTCTTTTACTGTCATTTTTTTCTTTTTTTCCTTGTTGCCCATTGATTTTCCAATCATTTCACCGATGTTAATCATTCCAACATTTGCACCAGGCATACCAGGAATTTCAAAAGAAGCACCACCAGATCCATTGTCACTTACCGCTATTTCGATTTCGTTATCATCTAAATCAGCATTTCTTAATCTTTTTCTAAAACTTTCTCTTGTGGCTAAACTCGCTTTTTTTCCAACTAAAGCGTCTAAAACTTTTTCCTCTGCCGCTTTTTGAGCTTGTGCAAAAACTTCTTTTCTTTTTTTTACCTTCTCCATTGAGATTGCAATTTCAACTAAATCTCTTACAATTTGTTCAACATCTCGGCCTAAGTAACCAACCTCTGTAAATCTCGTAGCTTCTACTTTTACAAAGGGAGCTTCTGCAAGTTTTGATAGTCTTCTTGAAATTTCAGTTTTACCAACTCCAGTTGGCCCAATCATTAAAATATTTTTTGGCAAAACTTCATTCTTCATTTCACCTTTAAGAGCCTGTCTTCTCCATCTATTTCTCAATGCAACGGCAACTGCCCTTTTTGCTTTGTTTTGTCCAACAACAAATCTATCTAATTCAGACACAATCTCTCTTGGAGATAAAGAGCTAACTAAAGAAGCTTCTTCTTTTTGATTTTTATCTTTTGGGTGGAGTCGTGTTACGTTTGATTTATCCATTTATATTTTTTCAATTTTAACATTATTGTTTGTGAAAACACATATATCTGCAGCAACTTTGATTGCTTTTTTTGCAACTTCTTCAGCAGACATAGCACCTTCCATTAAAACTTTTCCAGCAGCTAGTGCATAATTTCCTCCAGAACCAATTCCAATTACATCTCCTTCTGGTTCAAGAACATCTCCAGTCCCCGAAATAATATAGCTGTTGTCTTTATCTCCAACAGCCATCAATGCCTCTAATCTTCTTAAATATTTATCTGTTCGCCAATCTTTTGCTAATTCAACAGCAGCTCTAGATAAATTTCCTGCATGTTTCTCTAATTTTCCTTCTAACCTTTCAAATAAAGTTAGTGCATCAGCAGTTGATCCTGCAAACCCAGCTACTACATCTCTTTTTTCAATCTTTCTAACTTTTGAAGCAGTGCTCTTAACAACAGTATTTCCCATACTTACTTGCCCATCACCAGCTACTACTACTTCGTTATTTTTTCTAACAAGTACAATTGTTGTCATAGCTAATAAATGGTAACTATTTTTGATACTTCAAGTGTTCATACTGATATTGATATAGTGGGATTATGTATGTATACCATTAAAAATATATGGCTAGAAAAGGAAAAGTATCTCGAAAAACAAAAGAAACCAGCATCAATGTCGAGGTAAATATTGATGGCAAAGGTAAATACCAAATTGACACTGGCATAGGGTTTTTAGATCACATGCTTGAGCAGTTATCAAAGCATTCATTGATTGATTTAAAAGTTAAAGCAAAAGGAGACACTCATATAGATCTTCACCACACAACCGAAGATACTGGTATTGCTATAGGTGAGGCTTTAAAGAAAGCTGCTAAAAAATTTGTAGGGATAAAAAGATACGCACACACAGTTATTCCAATGGATGAAACATTAACAAGGGTTGCGATCGATGTTTCAAATAGACCTTATTTGATATGGAAAGTTAAATTAAAAGTTGAGAAACTTGGCGAGATGGATACTGAGTTATTTAAAGAATGGTTCCAAGCATTTTCACAATCCGCAGGCATTACAATGCACGTTGAAAATATTTATGGTGATAATAGCCACCACATAATTGAGTCTTGTTATAAAGCATTAGCAAGATCATTAAGAGCCGCATTAGAGATGGATCCAAGAAATAAAAAAAGTATTCCATCCACTAAAGGCTCATTATAAGTTTAATGAATGTCATAATTGTTGATTATAATTCCGGCAATATAAGCTCGGTAATAAACTCTTTTAAGGAGGTTGCTAAGAATAAAGTAAATATCGAAGTAACTTCAGATTTAGATAAGATTAAATTATCTGATAAAGTGGTTTTACCAGGACAGGGTTCGTTTAAAAGTTGTGTTGATGCTTTAAATAGTATCAGTGGTTTAGTTGATGTATTAAATGAACTTGTCATTATTAATAAAAAACCTCTGCTTGGTATTTGTGTCGGATTGCAAATGTTTGCGGATATCGGTTTTGAAGACACAGAAACCAAAGGTCTCGGATGGATATCTGGTAAAGTATCAAAAATAGATAATAAAAATGGAAAATTTAAACTTCCCCATATTGGCTGGAACCAAATTAATATTGTTAAGGATAGTAAAATTTTTAAAGGTATAGAAAATAATTCTCACATGTATTTTGTTCACAGTTATGAATTTGTACCAGAAGATAAAAATGTAGTTTCAACAACAACAGATTATGCATCAAATATTGTTTGCTCTGTTGAAAAAGAAAATATTTTTGGAACACAATTTCACCCTGAGAAAAGTGATAAAACAGGACTTAAAATAATTGATAATTTTATTAATTTATAAATGAAAATATTTCCAGCAATCGATATTAAAGATAAAAAGTGTGTGAGGTTAGTTAAAGGAGATTTTGATAATACAACTGAATATAAAATGTCGCCAGTTGAACAAGCGGGTAAATATAAAGACCATGGTTTTAAAAACTTACATATAGTAGATTTGGATGGCGCGTTATCAGGAGAAACAGTCAATTTGGATATTGTCCAAGAAATAGTAACTAAATTTGATCTTAAAATTGAAATTGGTGGTGGCATTAGAAACTTTGAAAGTATTCAGAAGTATACTGACGCTGGTGTTGAAAAAGTTATTTTAGGAAGTGCTGCTATAAAAGATAAAAATTTTTTAAAAAAAGCTTGTGTTAAATTTCCAAATCAGATTGCCCTAGGTTTAGATGCAAAAGATGGATATTTATCTATCTCTGGCTGGAAAGAAAATTCTAATCAATTATCACTAGATTACTTAAAAGAAGTAAATGGGTATGGTGCAAGTAGATTGATTTATACTGATATAAATAGAGATGGGATGAAGCAAAGTCCTAATTTTGAAGAGACAGCAAAGGTTGCTAATACTTCCAATTGTCCAGTAATTATATCGGGTGGTGTCTCATCAATTGATGATATTAAAAAAGCTAAGGAGCTAAATAATAGTAATATTGAAGGTATAATAGTTGGAAAAGCTATCTATGATGGTGATATTAAATTAGACGAATTAGTGAAAGAATTAAATGCTTAAAAATAGAATTATACCATGTTTAGATGTTAAAAATGGACGTGTTGTAAAAGGAATTAACTTTGTTGATCTGCAGGATGCAGGTGATCCTGTCGAACAAGCTAAAATTTATTCAGACGGTGGAGCAGATGAAATTTGCTTTTTGGATATTACTGCATCAAATGAAAATAGAAATACTATTTACGATGTAGTAGAGAAAACTTCGAAGAAATGCTTTGTTCCTCTGACAGTTGGAGGTGGTGTTAGAAGTGTTGAGGATATCAATAAACTACTGAATTGTGGTGCAGACAAAGTATCAATCAATACTGCTGCAGTTCAAAATCCAGAAGTAGTTGTAGAAAGTTCTAAAAAATTTGGGTCACAATGTATTGTGGTAGCGATAGATGCTAAAAGAAATGGAGATAAATGGGAAATTTTCACTCATGGTGGAAGAAATAATACAGGAACTGATGCAATCGAATTTGTTAAAAAAATGGAAGATAGCGGGGCAGGAGAGCTACTAGTTACTTCTATGGATCGAGATGGTACTCAAGTTGGTTATGATATTGAGCTTATGTCTAAGATATCTTCTATGGTAAATATTCCAGTGATTGCTTCAGGTGGAGTTGGAAATCTAGATCATTTAGTAGATGGAATTAAATTAGGAAATGCAAGCGCAGTTTTAGCAGCATCAATATTTCACTATGGCAAACATTCTGTAAAAGAAGCTAAGGAGTATTTGGATTTAAAAGGAATTCCTGTTAGAATTTAATATGCTTAACACATTAGAAAATTTAATAAAACTTGCACGAGAGAGAAAATCTTCACCTGTTGAAGGTTCATACACTAACAAGCTGCTTGCTGACAAATCATTAAGCAAGACAAAAGTTTTAGAGGAAGTTAGTGAATTGATTGAGGCTGTGGAGGAAAATTCTAATAAGATCCATGAGGCTGCAGATGTATTTTACCATTTGCTAATGTATCTTGAGGCCAATGACATTAAAATTGAAGAAGTAATGTCAGAATTAGAAAAAAGAAAAAAATGAGTTACGACGATAACAATATTTTTTCAAAAATTTTACGCGGAGAAATACCTTGTAATAAAATTTATGAGGATGATTTTGTTTTGTCATTTCACGATATCAGTCCACAAAAAAAAATTCATGCTTTAGTTATTCCTAAAGGGAAATATATTGATTTAGATGATTTTAGTCTAAATGCCTCTTCAGAAGAGATGGTTGGATTATTAAAAGGTATTAATATAGTTGCTAAGAAGCTTGGTATTTCAACAGAAGTAGGACAGGGCTATAGAGCTTTAACAAATGTCAGTGATCATGGGGGTCAAGAAGTGCCCCATTTACACTTTCATTTGTTTGGAGGCGAACGAGTAGGAAAAATGGTTGAGTGACCGAGGAAGTTAAAAGAAATTATCTTGAAATTAATTCACTCAAGGATCTTAAAGAGGGAAACAAACCATCAGAAGATTATTCTTTAAGTTTAATTGATCCAATAAATTTTCAATTAAATAAATTTTTTTACAAAAATATCGGTAAAAATCATAAATGGGTAGACAGACTTTCTTGGTCAGAAGAAAAATGGATTAATTATGTATCCAATGAGAGTGTTAGATCATATGTATTTAAATTTAATGATGATCTAGTTGGTTTTTTTGAATTAATTTTGCACCCAAAAAAAAATGAGACTGAAATAGCTTATTTTGGAATATTAGAAGAATATCAAAATAAAAAATTAGGTTCCTATTTATTATCCGAAGCTATTAAAAAATCTCTTGAAAATAAAGTTAATCGTGTCTGGGTTCACACATGTTCTTTAGATCATAAAAATGCTTTAAACAACTATATTTCTAGAGGAATGAAAATATTTAAAACTGAAATTATAAATATTTAATTCTGAACAGGGATTTTAAAAAGATTTTTTGAAATAACTCTATTTTTTCTTATCGAAGAAAGAAAAGTAATATTAAAATTTTGATAAATATCTGTATTTTGCCATCCAATCAAATTATAAGTTTGATTATCAAAAAATATATTAATTTCGTTATCCCCATCAAAAATTGTAAAATTAATTAAATTATTATCAATAACTCTATCCTTAAGGTCATAAATTTTATTTATTAGAAAAGTTTTATCTAAAATTAAATTTAAAGCGGTTTTTTCAAGTGGATATCTATAATAACTTGTTCTAGTCTTAATTACTAAAGATTTCCCATTTGAAACTAAAATTTTATTATTACTTCTTGCATATTCACAAAAAATTTTTTTTGGATACTGAATAGTGCAGTTTCCATTTTCTATTTTTCCATTAATATTTTGCTCAAATTTAAAATCTAGATTTTCTGTATCTCTCAAATTTTGTATTATTTTGTCTTTGATTTCAGCATTTGATATGGAGCTGGATATAAATAAAAAAAATATTAGAAAATACCGTAACATTAAAGTACGTCTCTTTTGCCAACATGATTTGCTTTACTAACAATGCCATCCGCTTCCATCATGTCAATAATTCTTGCTGCTCTGTTGTATCCAATCTGAAGTTTTCTTTGTAAAAACGACGTAGATGCTTTACCTTCAGATCTAATTATATCTAAAGCCTGTTCGTAAAGTTCATCCTTCTCACCTTGATTTTGACCATTACCAATTTCTTTCTCATCGGCAAAATTCAAAATTTCATCAACGTAATCTGGCTCTGCTTGAGATCTCAAAGAATTATTTATTTTTTCAATCTCACCGTCAGAAACAAATGGTGCGTGTATTCTAACTATTCGATTAGCTGAGGACATATATAACATATCTCCTTTTCCTAACAATTGTTCAGCACCTTGCTCTCCAAGAATAGTTCTACTATCTATTTTAGATGTTACTTGGAAAGATATTCTGGTAGGAAAATTAGCTTTTATTGTACCTGTAATTACGTCTACACTAGGTCTTTGGGTAGCCATTATTATATGAATCCCTGCTGCTCTTGCCATTTGAGATAGTTTTTGAATATAATTTTCAATCTCTTTACCAGCAACTAACATTAAGTCAGACATTTCATCAACAACGACTACGATATAGGGCATTGGAAGTTTGTGTTTTGTATTGTAACCATCAATATTTCTGACTCCTTCTTTAGTCATTAATCTATACCTACTCTCCATTTCCTTAACTACCCAGCCCAGTACTGAAGCTGCTTTCTTTGCTTCTGTTATAACTGGACATAATAAATGTGGAATTCCTTCGTAAGTAGATAATTCCAACATTTTGGGATCTATCAAAATAAATTTACATTTATCAGGAGTGTGTTTGTAAAGAAGCGATAAAATAATTGTATTTATACATACTGATTTACCAGATCCAGTAGTTCCAGCTATCAGTAAATGTGGCATTGAAGATAAATCACCAACTATTGGATTACCTGATATACCTTTACCTAGCGCAATAGGTAATTTGATGTCCTTTTTTTTAAAATCACTGTTGTTTAAAATTTCACTTAAATAAACATTTTCTCTAGAATTATTTGGTAGCTCAATACCAATAGTATTACTTCCAGGGATTGTAGATATTCTTGCAGACTCTGAACTAGTATTTCTTGCTATATCATCTGATAAATTAATAATTTTTGAAACTTTTACTCCTGCAGCAGGTTCAAATTCGTTTAGTGTCACAACAGGCCCATGACTTACTTTTTTAATTTTACCATTAACTCCAAAGTCTAATAATATTTTTTCCAAAAATTCAGGATCATTATTTTCATTTTTATCAGATCTCTCTCTTTCTTTTTTAGAAGGTATTTTTAATAACTCTAAGCCTGGAAGCTTAAATTTAATTTTAGTATCTTTTTTA
>CACKZH010000008.1 GCA_902604575.1 uncultured Pelagibacteraceae bacterium | reverse complement strand
ACACCAGGATGGGCATAGTCATTTAATTGCATCAACTATTCCAAATTGTGTAACTTATGATCCTACATTTCATTATGAATTAGCGGTAATTTTTCGAGAAGGTCTAAGAAGAATGCATGAGAAAAATGAGAATGTTTTTTATTATATTACAACAATGAATGAAAATTACTCACACCCAGAAATACCAAAAGATAAAAATTGTGAGGAAGGCATTTTAAAGGGCATGTATAAAATAAAAGCATTTAACAAATACAAAAAAACTAAAATCCAACTTTTAGGATCAGGAACAATCTTAAGAGAAATGATGTCTGCTGCAGAGATTTTACAAAATGATTATCAAATTGACAGTGAGATATGGAGTGTAACAAGTTTTAATGAATTAAGAAAAGATGGAATGGAGGTAGAAAGATTTAATCTTTTGAATCCTGATAAAGAACCAAAAAAATCTTATGTTGAGCAATGCCTGGGCCAAACAGAGGGCCCAATTATGGCTGCATCTGATTATATGAGAATGAATTCAGATCAAATCAGACCTTATACTAATAAAAGCTTTTATTCATTAGGAGCAGATGGTTTTGGAAGAAGTGATACAAGAAAAAATTTAAGAAAATTTTTTGAGGTAGATAAAGAACATTTGGTTGCTTATGGTTTAAGTATTTTAGCAAAAGAACAGCTTATTACTTCTAAACATGCAAAAGATGCAATGAAGAAGTATAATATTGATACTAACAAACCAATGCCAACAAAATTATAATGTCAGAAACTGAGATTGAAGTACCTAATATTGGAGATTTTAAAGATGTTGAGGTTATTGAGGTATTAGTTACCGAAGGTCAATCAATTAAAAAAAATGATGCGCTAATAACAATTGAAAGTGATAAATCTAGCGTAGAAATACCATCAAATTTAGAAGGTAAAATTAAAAATTTAAAAATAAAAGTAGGAGACAAAGTTTCTGAGGGCGACTTAATTTTAACTTTAGATAGTGATTCAGAAGTTAAAAAGGAAGAGGTTAAAGAAAAACCAGAAATTGAAAAAGAGTCAAAAAATATTGAGGTAATAAAACCTGAAATCCAAGAAAAAATATTTTCTAAAAATAATATTTCAGACATTTCATCTGCAAGTCCAAAAGCTAGAAAATTTGCTAGAGAACTTGGTGTAGATATTAATCAAGTAGCGGGAAGTCAGAAAGATGGCAGAGTTGTTGAAGATGATATTAAAAAATTTGTTTCATCTAATTCAAAAAACAACGTTGTAGTAAAAGATAGTAAACCAGATAAAATTAAAAACGAATTTGAACATTCTGATTTTGGTGAAATAGAAATTAAAGACATACCAAGAGTAAAAAAATTATCATCAAAATATCTTACAAATTCATGGACAACAATTCCTCATGTTACAAATCACGATGAAGCCGACATAACGGAGATGGAAAGTTTTAGAAGTTCATTAACAGATATGTATACTGGAGAAAAAATTAAAATTACACCTCTAGCATTTATAATAAAGGCTTTAGTTGCATCTCTTAAGAAATTTCCTAGTTTTAATTCTTCTATCGACGAAATTGAGACTGGAAAAATGACTTTAAAAAAATATTACCATATTGGGATAGCAGTTGACACGCCAAATGGATTAATGGTTCCAAAAATAAGAAATGCAAATAACAAAAAAATTTCTCTGATAAGTAAAGAATTAAAAGAGGTAAGCGAACTTTGTAGAAATTTAAAAATTGATAAAAGAGAATTGTTTGGCGGCTCGATGACGATTACGAGTTTAGGTGGTATAGGAGGTTCATTTTTTACTCCTATAATTAATTATCCTGAAGTTGCTATATTAGGAGTAGGAAGATCAGAAAAAAAACAAATTTTTATGAATGGAAAGTTTCAAACTAGGACCATGCTACCAATTTCTTTATCTTATGATCACAGAATTATTGATGGTGCAGAAGCAGCTAGGTTTAATAATGATCTAAAAGAAAACTTAGGCAAAAATTTTGCCTATAAACTAGCCGTCTAATTAAAAATGAGTAAATCCATATCATTATTTAGTGCCTTATTTTGCACTTTTATTTGGGGAACAACTTTTATTGCCCAAGATACGGGCATGGATAATATTGGCCCTTTTACATTTAATGCTGTGAGGTTTTTTGTTGGTTTTCTAGCCATAATTCCACTTATGATTTTATTTGAATTAAAAAATTTTAAATCAGAATTTAAATTAGATAAAAAAACTTTCATAATTTATTCATTATTAATTGGAATTTCTTTATTCTTAGGCTCAGCACTACAACAAGTTGCTTTGCTTTATACAGATGTTGCAAATGCTGCTTTTTTTACAATTTTTTATGTGCCAATGGTACCGATTATCATTTTTTTGTTTGGTAAAAAATCAATGCATTGGAGTGTATGGCCTTCTGTAGTTCTATGTTTAATTGGTGGATATTTATTAACAAATTTTCATGATGCAACAGTAAGATTAGGAGATACTTTAGTTGTTCTCGGCGCTCTATTTTGGAGTACTCATATCATTTTTACTGGGATCATTATAACTAAATACAATCTGCCACTTACTTTAGGAGCTGCGCAGACTCTAATTGTGGCTATTTTTTCATTTATAATTGGAATTATTTATGAAGAATTTATTTTAAGTAATATTTTAATGGAAATCTATTCAATTTTATATGCAGGTATATTATCTGGTGGATTTGCATTTGTATTACAAATTTATGCCCAGCGTAATATTACTCCAGCACCTGCAGCTATAATTTTTTCTCTTGAAGGTGTATTTGCGACTATAGCTGCATGGTTTATTTTAAATCAAATTCTAGATGTTAATAATTTACTTGGATGCTTTTTTATTCTATGTGGAGTTCTCTTTTCTCAATTACTGCCTTTAATTAAAAAGAAATATATTTAATAAATTAAACTAAATAAAATTAAAGCAATTATTATTCTATAAATTACAAACGCATTCATTGAAAATTTATTTATATAAATTAAAAAGAATTTAACTGTTAGAAAAGAAAAAATAAAAGAAGATATAATTGCGATAACAACTAAGTAATTAAACTGAATTGATTGTTCAAAAACATCTTTCAAGCTTAAGACGCTAGCTCCAGCCAATGCTGGGATTGAAAGTAAAAAAGATATCTTACTTGAATCTACTCTATTAAATTTTAAAATTCTCGCAGCTGTTATAGTAATTCCCGCCCTACTCACTCCGGGTACAAGAGAGAAAATTTGGAAAACACCTATAAATATTATTGACTTCAAATTTAAATTTGAAGAAATTTTTTTATCAAATCGATTTTTGTCTGAGATGTATAAAATAATTGCGAATATTAAAGTAGTCCATGCAATGACCTCTAAATTTCTTAACTTATAAATTAAATTTGTACTATAAAGTATGTATCCAACAATTATTAATGGAATAGATCCTAATACAATTAAATTTAAAATTCTTTTATTTTTTCTGATATCAAACAGTTCATCTTTAAAAAAATAAATTATTGCTATTAGTGATCCTAGATGGAGGCTGATATCAATAAGCAAAGAACTAGATTTAAATTTATATAAAGTAGAAACCAAAATTAAATGAGCAGAAGAACTAATAGGAAGAAATTCTGATATTCCTTGAATTGCAGAGAGAATTAAAACTTCTATAATATTTTGAAACATTATTTCTTCGTAACTTATAAAGTATTTATTTAAAACAATTCGATTTAAGCATAATAGCTATGCAATAATTAAAAACTTGTTTATTGGCGGTAAAAATTTATAAATTAAGGTCAATATATATGACCTATTTTATGCTTTATATACATAAATCAAGGTATATTTTGCCAAAACTTAAATAATATTATGCCAGATAAAATGCTTAAATTTGTTAAAATAGGTCAACAAACTCCACCTAAAAGGGAAGTTGATACGAGAAAGAAAGATTTTAACGAAATTTATGACGAGTATATCAATGAAAAAGCCAAAGAACAGTCAAGTAGATGTTCGCAATGTGGAGTACCTTTTTGTCAAATTCATTGTCCTCTAAGTAACAACATTCCAGATTGGCTTAAACTGACAGCCGAGGGAAGATTAAAAGAGGCGTATGAATTATCCCAAAGCACAAACAATATGCCTGAAGTGTGTGGCCGAATTTGCCCCCAAGACAGATTATGCGAGGGAAATTGTGTAATTGAACAGTCTGGTCATGGAACAGTAACTATTGGATCAGTAGAAAAATATATTACAGATAATGCTTGGGCTCAGGGCTGGGTAAAACCAATTAAGGTAACGAACGAAAAAAATCAAAGTGTAGGAATTATTGGAGCAGGTCCTGCTGGATTAGCTGCTGCAGAACAATTAAGAAAAAATGGATATAAAATTACTGTCTACGATAGATATGATAGAGCAGGAGGATTATTAATTTATGGAATTCCAAATTTTAAATTAGAAAAAGAGGTTGTAGAGCGAAGAACAAAACTCTTAAAGGATGGAGGAATTGAATTTGTTCAAAATTTTGAAGTTGGCAAGGATGCAAGCCTAGATCAATTGAGAAAAAAACACAATGCAATTTTAATTGCAACAGGAGTTTATAAAGCAAGAGAAGTAAACTTACCTGGAAATGATCTTGATAATATTTTTCCTGCAATGGATTTTTTAACAGCATCTAATAAAAAAGGTCTAGGAGATGATGTTGAGTTGTTTGATAAAGGAATTTTAAATGCAGAAGGTAAAGATATTGTTGTAATCGGTGGAGGTGACACAGCAATGGATTGTGTAAGAACTTCTATAAGACAGAAGGCAAAATCTGTTAAATGTTTGTATAGAAGAGATAAAGAAAATATGCCAGGATCTGCTAGAGAAGTTGCAAATGCAGAAGAAGAAGGTGTTGAGTTTGTTTGGTTATCAAGTCCTAAAGAATTTAAAGGTACAAATAAAGTAGAAAAAATAATTGTAGATCAAATTAAATTAGGTGATCCAGATGAGACAGGAAGAAGAAAGCCACAAGTAAAAGAAGGCTCAAGTTATGAAACAAAAGCAGATATGGTCATCAAAGCACTAGGTTTTGATCCTGAGGATTTACCAAATTTATTTGATAGTGGTGAATTACAAGTAACAAAGTGGGGAACTATTAAAACAGATTTTGATACTTTGGAAACAAATATAAAAGGGGTGTTTGCTGCTGGCGATATAGTTAGAGGAGCTTCATTAGTTGTTTGGGCGATAAAAGATGGAAGAGATGCGGCAGCTTCAATCAAAAATTATCTAGAGAGTAAATCTAAAGTGGAAAAAAGAGTGGCTTAATGGAAAATTATAAAAAGAACCTTCACCTTTTAAAAGAAAATTATGTTTATTCAGAAGACATGGAGCATGATGCTTGTGGTGTTGGTATAATTGCATCAACTGAAGGTAAAAAATCTCGTAAAGTTGTAGAGTATGGTATTGAAGCGTTAAAAGCTGTTTGGCATAGAGGCGCTGTAGATGCTGATGGGAAAACTGGTGATGGCGCTGGAATTCATGTTGAAATACCAAAAGATTTCTTTATTGAAAAGATAGAAGTGACAGGACACACACATGACAATTCTGAAATATGTGTGGGCATGATATTTCTGCCTCGGAATGATTACGCAGCACAAGAAAGTTGCAAAACTATTGTCGAAAGTGAATTAACAAAAAATGATTTTAGTATTTACGGTTGGAGACAAGTTCCAGTTAATCCAAAAGTTTTAGGAGAAAAGGCATTCCAAACAATGCCTGAGATTATCCAAGTATTGTTTAAACCTTATAATCCAGAATTAACAAATAAAGATTTAGAAAGAAAGATTTATGAAACTAGAAGAAAAGTAGAAAACGAAGCTTTTAAAAAATCTTTAAACAATTTTTATATTTGTTCATTGAGTTCTAAGTCTATCATTTACAAGGGAATGTTTTTAGCTGAAGCTATCTCAGATTTCTACCTTGATCTAAAAGATGAGAGATTTGTTTCAAGGTTTGCTATTTTTCATCAAAGATTTTCAACAAACACAGCACCTAGCTGGAATTTAGCTCAACCCTTTAGAGCTATAGCGCATAATGGAGAAATTAATACTTATAGAGGAAATAAAAATTGGATGAAAGTTCATGAACAAGAGATGAATAGTCCCCTTTTTGAGGATGTTGAAAACTTAAAACCTGTTATACAACAGGGAGCATCAGACTCTGCTGCATTAGACAATGTTTTTGAATTATTAAATATATCTGGTCAGCCTGCTCCTTTGGCGAAGCTTATGTTAGTTCCAGATGCTTGGTCTAAAAAAAACAAAACTTTATCAAAAGATCATCAACAATTATTTAATTTTTTAAACAGCACTATGGAGCCATGGGATGGACCGGCAGCTATTGCTGGAACTGATAATGAGTGGGTTATAGCTGCAAATGATAGAAATGGATTAAGACCTTTAAGATACGCAATTACAAAAGATAAATTATTATTTGCAGGTTCTGAAACAGGAATGATTGAATTAAATGAAAAAAGAATTTTGTCAAAGGGAAGATTGGGTCCTGGTGAAATAATTGGAGTTAGAATTGAAAAAGGAAAAGTGTTTACTAACAAGCAAATAAAAGATTATTTAGCTAAAGAATATAAACACTTTAATTCACAAATTATTGACCTAGATGATAAGTTGACTATTTTAGATGAAAAAAATTCTTTTTCTGGTGATGATTTAAGAAGAAGGCAATATACTTTTGGAATAAGTTTAGAAGATCTTGAGCTCATACTACAGCCTATGGCTGAAGATGCTAAAGAAGCAACTGGATCTATGGGGGACGATACACCATTAGCTGTTTTGTCAGATAGGTATAGACCGTTATACCATTTTTTTAGACAGAATTTTAGCCAAGTTACAAACCCACCAATTGACTCTTTAAGAGAAAACAAGGTTATGAGTTTGAAAACAAGATTTGGAAATCTTGGTAATATTTTAAATTTTGATAATTTAACAAAGCAAAATATTTATGTTTTAAATAGTCCAATATTATCAAATTCTCAGTTTGAAAAATTTATAAATTTTTTTGGTAACAATTCATCAATAATTGATTGTACTTTCTCAAATGAAGAAACTTTATTTGACTCAATTAAAAAAATTCAAAAAGAAGCTGAAATTGCAGTAAGACAGGGAGTTACTCAATTGATTTTAAGTGACAAAGAGCTTTCTAGCTCAAAACTTCCAATACCAATGCTTTTAGCAGTTGGATCAATTAATTCATTCCTTATTGAAAAAAAACTAAGAGGATATGTATCAATCAATGTTCAATCTGGAGAGGCTTTAGATACACACTCTTTTGCAACCTTAATAGGAGTTGGAGCAACTACTGTAAATCCATATTTAGCATTTGATAGTTTATTTCAGCGTCATGAAAAGAAATTATTTGGTCAATTTAGCTTTGATGAATGTGTGGAGAGATATATCAAATCAGTAAACGCAGGTCTATTAAAAATTATGTCTAAGATGGGTATTTCAGTTCTAAGTTCTTACAGGGGTGGATGTAACTTTGAAACCGTAGGTTTAAGCAGAACAATTGTTGCAGATTATTTTCCAGGAGTTGTCTCTAAAATTTCAGGTATTGGACTTACCGGTATAGAGAAAAAAATTCGAGAGATTCATAAAGAGGCATTTGAAAGTTCTGAAACCATATTGCCGATAGGTGGTATATACAGATATCGTAAAAATGGTGAAACACATCAATATCAGGGAAAATTAATTCATTTACTTCAAAATGCAGTAGGATCTAATTCTTATGATGCTTATAAAAGATATGCAGATGGTATTTATAGTTTACCACCAATAAATCTTAGAGATTTAATTGATTTTAGAGAAAAAAAATTAAGTGGACCAATAGACATTTCTGAGGTTGAGCCAATAGAAAATATTTTAAAAAGATTTGGAAGTGGGAGTATGTCTCATGGGGCTTTATCGAAAGAGGCACATGAAACTTTGGCAACTGGTATGAATCGGATAAAAGGCGCTTCATGTAGTGGAGAGGGCGGTGAAGACGCAAGTAGATTTAAAGTTTTAGATAATGGTGACAGTGCAAACTCAAGAGTTAAACAAATAGCTTCTGCAAGATTCGGAGTTACAGTTAATTATCTTAATAATTGTAATGAGATAGAAATTAAAATTGCACAAGGTGCTAAGCCTGGTGAGGGAGGTCAGCTACCAGGATTTAAAGTTACAGATGAGATTGCTAAACTTAGACATTCAACTCCTGGAGTAACTTTAATATCACCACCACCACATCATGATATTTATTCAATTGAAGATCTTGCACAACTAATTTATGATTTGAAACAGATAAATCCTAAAGCAAGAATTGGAGTTAAGCTTGTTGCTTCCTCTGGAGTAGGAACAATTGCAGCTGGTGTAGCTAAAGCAAAAGCAGATATAATATTAATTTCTGGACATAACGGTGGAACAGGAGCAACACCACAGACTAGTGTTAAGTATGTTGGAATACCATGGGAAATGGGTTTGACGGAAGCAAACCAAGTATTAACTTTAAATAATCTTAGACATAAAGTTACATTAAGAACGGACGGTGGAATTAAAACCGGAAGAGATGTGGTGATAGCTGCAATGATGGGTGCTGAAGAATATGGTGTTGCAACTACAGCATTAGTTGCAATGGGATGTATAATGGTAAGGCAGTGTCATTCAAATACATGTCCTGTAGGCGTTTGTACTCAAGATGAAAAGCTCAGAGAAAAATTTACTGGAACTCCAGAAAAAGTAGTTAATTTGTTCACATTTATAGCTAGTGAAGTAAGAGAAATATTAGCAAATTTAGGCTTTAAATCGTTAAATGAAGTGATTGGTAGGACAGACTTGTTAAAACAGGTGAGTAAGGGTTCTCCAAATTTAGACGATTTAGATTTAAATCCTTTATTTGTTCAAGCTGATACCGGAAATAATCCAAGGTATTGTGAGGATCAAGAAATAAACAGTGTACCAGATACTCTTGACCAAGAAATTTGGCCAGAAATTGAACAAGCTTTAGATAATTCTGAAAAAATTGAAAAAGTATATCAAATAAAAAATACTCACAGGGCAGTAGGCACAAGAATTTCTCATCATTTGTATAAAAAATATGGTTATGAAAAACTTGATGAAAACTTTTTAGTTTTAAATTTTAAAGGATCAGCGGGTCAATCATTCGGTGCGTTCTCTTCAAAAGGGTTAAAACTTGTATTAAAGGGAGATGCAAATGATTATGTTGGTAAAGGTTTGTCAGGAGCTACTATTTCAATAAAATTACCTGAAGAGAGCAATTTAGTTTCAAATGAAAATACAATTTTAGGAAATACTGTTCTTTACGGAGCTACTTCAGGAAAACTTTTTGCTGCTGGTCAAGCTGGTGAAAGATTTTCAGTTAGAAATTCTGGTGCAGTTACAGTAATTGAAGGCTGCGATTCTAATGGATGTGAATATATGACTGGTGGAACTGTAGTAATATTAGGAGATGTAGGTGATAATTTTGCAGCTGGTATGACAGGTGGAATGGCCTTTATATACGACAAATCTAAACAATTTGAAAAGAAAGTAAATCCAGAATCGGTAGTTTGGCAAAATGTAGAGACAGAGTACTGGAAAGAATATTTAAAAAATTTAGTCAGTGATCACTTTAATGAAACAGAGTCTCAATTGTCGAAAAAAATAATTGAAAACTTTGATGATGAGGTAAATAATTTTGTTCAGGTATGCCCTAAAGAAATGTTGGATAAATTAAAAAACCCAATTACTTTAAAAAAAGATATAAAAAAAGTTAGCTAAATTAATAATTTAAGCTCTTTTAAAATTATATTTAACCACTTTTTATTTGATAAACTATGATCACCTTTTTTTATAATATTTAATTTTTTCTTAGCTTTTGGAAATAATCTTAAAATTTTTCTTGAATATGAGACAGGAACTGCCTCGTCTTTTTCACCATGTACCATTGTTACTTTAATATTTGAATTTATTTTCTTGTTTAATACTTTGTTTTTTCTTCCATCTTTTATTAATTGTAGAGTAATTGGATATTTATAATTGCCATGTTTTAATTGATAAATGCCCTTACGTATTGTTTCCTCTTTCATTTTTTTAGTAAATTTTTTCCACATTAAATTTTCTAAAAATTCAGGAGCAGCCCCTATTCCTAAAAATCCTTTAATATGTTTTTTGAAAATTTTGAATTGATTAAGAGAAATCCACGCTCCCATACTTGAACCAATTAATATAAAGTCTTTTTTTTTTACGTATTTTCTAATTAAAATAGATGTCTCTTTACTCCATTTTGAAATATTTCCATTTATAAATTTACCTGAAGAATTTCCATGTCCGGAGTATTCAAGTGCTAAAAAACTTACTTTATTTTTTTTAGCAAATTCCAAAAATGCATTTGGTTTTTTTCCTTCAAGATCTGACATAAAGCCGTGTAAAAAAACTATAAAAGAACTATTTTTAAAAATTTTAGCAATATATCTGATTTTCTTTGTATTTGATATTTTATGAAATCTGAAATTTACCATAATCGTTTATAAGTTTTGTCTATTAATATATAATCATATCAAATGTCATCTGATTTAAAAGTTTTACAAGTGATACCAAAATTAGGTTATGGAGGAGCTGAAACAGGCTGTTTTGACATCGCTCATTACTTACCTGAAAACAATTGTAAATCTTTTATAGTTACAAGTGGTGGTGAATTACTAAAGTTTGTAGATAAAAAAAAAGTAAAAGTATTAAGGTTGCCAGTGAACAGCAAAAACCCACTGTTAATTTTTATAAATGCTATTATTTTAATTGGTATAATTTTAACTAATAATATCTCAATAGTCCATGCAAGGAGTAGAGCTCCAGCCTGGTCATGTTTATTAGCAACAAAACTAACTGGTAGAAAATTTGTTACAACATTTCATGGGACATACAATTTCAAAAACAATTTAAAAAAATTCTATAACTCTATTATGATAAGATCTGATTTAATAATTGCAGGCTCTAATTTTATATTTTCACATATTAAACAAAATTATTCTAAATATCTAAATGGTAAGAAAAAATTTTTAGTTATTTTTAGGGGAATTAATGTTGATTATTTTGATCCAACAACAAAATTTGAGTCTGATGAAAAAAAATTATTAAAAAAATGGGACATTGAAAAAGATAAAAAAATTATTCTTTTGCCAGGGAGATTAACATCTTGGAAAGGACAAGAAGTTTTTATTGAAGCAATTAATTTAGTAAATATAGAACTTGGTTATGAAGCATTTTATGCTGTTATTCTGGGTAGTGATCAAGGTAGAGATTTATATAAGAAAAAGTTAATTAGACTTTCAGAACAATTTAGGTTGTCTAAGCAAATTAGATTTATAGATAATTGTAGGGATATGGCTTTGGCTTATAAGGTGTCAGATATTGTAGTTTCTGCTTCAACAGAACCCGAAGCTTTTGGTAGAGTTGCTGTTGAAGCACAATCAATGGAGACACCTATTATCGCAAGTAATATTGGTGGTTCTAATGAAACAATTATAGATGAAAAGACAGGTTTTTTATATGAAGCAGGAAATGCAAAATCCTTAAGTAAAATAATTTTAAAACTTCTTTATTTAGATGAAACACTCTTAAAATCAATTGGCGCTGAGGGAAGAAAAAACATAGTTCAAAAATTTAATGTTGAAAAAATGTGTTTTTCTACTTATTCAGAGTATAAAAGGTTATTAAATTAAATGCCTATAATTACATTACCTGATGGAAATAATATTAATTTTCCTAATAAAGTTACTGGACTGGAAGTAGCTGAAAAAATTAGCAAATCATTAGCTAAACAAGCCATGGTAATAAGTGTTGATGGTCAGCTAAAAGATCTTGATTTTCTGATTGAAAATGATTGTTCTGTCAAAATTTTTACCTCTAAAAACCCTGAGGGCTTAGAAACTATAAGGCACGACACAGCTCATATTTTAGCTATGGCTGTTCAAGAGTTATTTCCTGGTACACAGGTTACTATTGGACCTGTAATTGAAAATGGATTTTATTATGACTTTGCCAGAAAAGAATCATTTACAGAGGATGATCTAGTTAAAATTGAAAATAAAATGAAAGAGATTGTTGATAGGAATGAAATAACAAAAAGAGAAGTTTGGGATAGAAATAAAGCAATTAGTCATTTTAAGAAAAAAGGAGAAATTTATAAAGCTGAGCTGATCGAAGCGATACCTGAAAATGAAGATGTATCAATTTATTTTCATGGAGAATGGCATGATTTATGTAGAGGTCCGCACCTCTCTTCAACAGGTAAAGTTGGAAAATATTTTAAACTCATGAAGGTATCAGGAGCATATTGGAGAGGAGATTCTAATAATGAAATGCTTCAAAGAATTTATGGAACAAGTTGGGCAAGTCAAAAAGAGCTAGATGATTATTTGAAAAGAATTGAAGAAGCTGAAAAAAGAGATCATAGAAAACTTGGAAAAGAAATGGACCTATTTCATTTTAGAGAAGAAAGTCCGGGATCAGTATTTTGGCATGAAAAAGGATGGGCCCTATTTCAGAAATTAATTAACTATATGAGAAGCCGGCAAGACGCTGCGGGTTATAAAGAAGTAAACACACCAGAAATATTAGATAGACAACTATGGGAAAAATCTGGGCATTGGGAAAAATATGGAGAAAATATGTATACTTCAGAAACACCAGATGAAAAAGTATTTGCAATTAAACCAATGAATTGTCCTGGGCATATCCAGCTATTTAATCAAGGTTTAAAAAGTTATAGAGACCTTCCTTTACGTATTGCAGAATTTGGAAAAGTACATCGGTATGAACCATCTGGAGCACTACATGGATTACTAAGGGTAAGAGCTTTTACTCAAGATGATGCTCATATATTTTGTTCTGAAGATCAAATTACTAGTGAATGTTTAGAAGTAACTTATTTAATTCTAGATATTTATAAAGATTTAGGCTTTGAAAATGTAATTCTTAAATATGCAGATAGACCCGAAGTAAGAGTTGGGGATGATAAAATTTGGGATAAAGCAGAGGCTTCTTTGCTTGAAGCAGTTAAAGCTTCTAAGTTAGAATATAGTATCAATAAGGGTGAGGGGGCATTTTATGGTCCAAAAATTGAATTTGTTTTAAGAGATGCAATCGGTAGAGATTGGCAATGTGGAACTTTACAGGTTGATTTAAATTTACCCGGAAGATTAGATGCATCATATGTTGATAAAGATGGAACAAAAAAAGTTCCTGTAATGTTACATAGAGCGTTATTTGGTTCTTTAGAAAGATTTGTTGGAATTCTAATTGAAAACTACGCAGGAAAATTTCCTTTTTGGTTGTCTCCTTTACAGACAATGGTAATTCCTATCTCAGAGGAATTTAATGATTACGCAGTTGAACTATCTAAAAAAATTAAAAATAAAGGTATTAGTTCTGCAGTGGACTTAAAAAACAATAATTTAAATTACAAAATAAGAGATCATTCTTTAGAAAAAATACCGCTTTTGCTAATTTGTGGTAAAAAAGAAGTTGACTCCAATTCAGTAACGATTAGAAGATTAGACTCTAATAAACAAGAAAATATGGGTATAGATAAATTCTTAGAAACATTCTCTGCTTTAAATAAAGCATCATCAAAATAAGTGGCAGATTTCAAACAAAATTATTTTCAAAGAAGAACCAAGGACAGAGGTCCAAGATCTAATAATAGAATTTCATCTCCTGATGTACAGGTTATAGCAAGTGATGGAGAAAATCTTGGAGTGATAAATACCAATGAAGCTATTTCCATGGCAAAAAATCAAGGTTTAGATTTAATTGAAATAGCACCTAATACAAATCCTCCTGTATGTAAAATAATGGATATGGGTAAATATAAGTATGATGCTCAGAAAAAAGCAAATCTTGCAAAGAAAAAACAAAAAATTGTTTCTTTAAAAGAAATTAAAATGAGACCTGTTACGGAAACTCATGATTATGAGTTTAAAGTCAAAAATGCTAAAAAATTTATAGCTAAAGGAGATAAAGTCAAATTTACTATAAGATTTAAAGGCAGAGAACTTCAGCATTCACATCTAGGAAATGAACTAATGGGCAAAATTAAAGAAGATATGAAGGATATCGGTAAAGTAGAATTGCATCCTAAGTTTGATGGGAAGCAAATGATCATGGTAATTCAGCCTTTATAACCCTTAATAGAGGTTGTAAAATTATATCTTTCTTTGTATAAGTCCGCAGAATTATGCCAAAACTAAAAACAAAAAGCTCAGCTAAAAAAAGATTTAAAATATCCGCTAAGGGTAAAGTTATTTCTGCTCAAGCAGGTAAAAGACATGGCATGATCAAAAGAACGAATTCACAAATTAGAAAACTAAGAGGCACTACAACTTTGTCCAAACAAGATGGAAAAATTGTTAAGTCATACATGCCTTACAGTCTAAGAGGTTAATAATGGCTAGAGTTAAAAGAGGTGTAACTAGTAAAGCTAAACATAAAAAAGTTTTAAAAGCTGTAAAGGGTCAATGGGGTAGAAGAAAAAATACTATTAGAGTTGCTAAGCAAGCTATGGAAAAATCCATGCAATATGCTTATAGAGACAGAAGAAATAAAAAAAGAGATTTTAAATCATTGTGGATACAGAGAATCAATGCTGGGGTTAGAGCAGAAGGTTTAACTTATTCAAAATTTATCAATGGATTAAATAAATGTGGTATTACAATAGATAGAAAAATTCTTGCTGAAATTGCTTACGATAGCCCAGAAGCATTCAAAACAATTGTACAAAAAGCTCAATCAGCTTTAAATTAATCTTCGCTATTGTTTTTATTTCTTAAGGAAATAATCTACTAATATGTCAGAGATAAAAAATATTAGAGATCAGTTTATATCAAAGCTTGAAAATGATTTAAGCATTGATCAAATAAATGAAATCAAAACCAAGCTCTTTGGTAAAAATGGTTTAATTTCATCAAAATTTAAAACAATAGGATCAATTCCAGAGACTGAAAGAAAAAAATTCGCATCAGATTTAAATCAAGTTAAAGACGAACTTCAGAATTTGATAACTTCTAAAATAAATGAGATAGAAGGAAAAAAAATAAACGAAAAGTTAGAACAAGAAAAAGTTGATATAACTTTACCTGAAAGACCATTTGTTAGAGGAAAGGTTCATCCAGTATCACAAACTATTGATGAAATTTCATCTATTTTCTCTGAAATAGGATTTAGCGTTGAAGAAGGCCCTGATGTTGAAAATGAATATAACAACTTTACTGCTTTAAATACACCTGACAATCACCCAGCAAGAGATATGCATGATACATTTTACTTAGATGAAAACAAAGAGGTATTGTTAAGAACTCATACTTCACCAGTTCAAATCAGAACTATGCTAAAAGATAAACCCCCATTTAAGATCATTGCCCCTGGGAGAACTTATAGATCTGATAGTGATCAAACGCACGCACCAATGTTTCATCAAGTAGAAGGTTTACATATTGACTCAAATATTAATATGGGACATTTGAAAGGATGCTTGAATTATTTCATTAAAGAATTTTTTGAAGTTAAAAAAATTAAAATGAGATTTAGACCTAGTCATTTTCCATTCACAGAACCATCTGCCGAGGTAGATATTGGTTATGAAATAAAAGACGGCAAAATAATTATTGGAGAAGGAGATAAGTGGCTTGAAATTTTAGGCTGTGGCATGGTACATCCTAATGTCTTAAAAAATGTAAAAGTAGACCCTTCTAAATATCAAGGATATGCTTTTGGAATAGGCATAGACCGATTAGCAATGCTTAAATACGGCATTAATGATTTAAGAGCGTTTTTTGATTGTGACTATAGGTGGTTAACTCATTTTGGTTTTGATCCACTTGATGTTCCTTCAAATTATAGAGGTTTAAGCAGATGAAGATTACATATGATTGGTTAAAAGATCACTTAAAAATAAGCACTAAAGAAGATAAACTTATTGAGAAACTAACAGACATAGGTCTTGAGGTTGAAAGTATAGAAAACTTATCTGAGGGATTAGATTTATTCAAAGTAGCAAAAATTTTAAAAACAGAAAAACATCCTAATGCAGATAGACTAAAAGTTTGTGATGTTGATGTTGGTAATAAAGAAATTAAAAAAGTTGTTTGTGGGGCTACAAATGCAAGAAAAGGCCTTATTACTGTGTATGCTCCACCAGGTGCGATAATCCCAAAAAACAAAACCAAACTTGTTGTTGCTAAAATCAGAGATGTTACATCTTATGGAATGCTCTGTTCTGAATCTGAATTGAATTTATCTAATGAAAGTGAGGGGATTACTGAGCTGTCGTCATCTAAATATTCAAAAAATATTGGGAAAAGTTATTTTTCTAAATCAATTTCTAATCTTATTGATTTATCAATTACACCAAATAGACCAGACTGTCTTGGTGTTCGGGGTATAGCAAGAGATTTATCAGCCGCAGGTTTTGGAAGCTTAAAGCCAGAGAAAAATAAAAAAATTAAATCCAATAAAAAACAGACCTTAAAAGTAAAAATAAAAAAAGAAAAAAATCAAGGCTGTTTATCTTTTGGTAGCTGCTTGATTACTAACGTCAAAAATACAGAAAGCCCTCAATGGTTGAAAGATAAATTAATTTCTATAGGACAAAAACCAATATCTGCAATCGTAGATATTACAAATTATGTGATGATTGATATTAATCGTCCTTTGCATTCATACGATGCTGACAAAATTGAGAAAGGAATAATTGTTAGAAATTCAAGATCAGGAGAAGAATTTACTGCTTTAGATAATAAGAATTATAAACTAGATGATGGAATGTGTGTAATAAGTGATTACAAAGGTGTCCTAGGTCTAGGAGGAATTATTGGAGGAACAAGATCTAGTACAGAGCTAAATACAAAAAATGTTTTGTTAGAATCTGCATATTTTGATCCACGATCAATTAGAAAAACTGCCAAGAAATTGAATATTGATACAGATGCTAAATTTAGATTTGAAAGAGGTATTGATCAGTTATCCATTGAGGACGGATTAAATAAAGCAGCTTTCTTAATTAAAGAAATTTGTGGTGGCGAAATTAGCAAAATAGATATTCAAAAAATTGAATCTTATAAAGACAAAGTAATAAAATTTGAACCAAAAATATTTGAAAAAATTACTGGTTTTAAAATTTCAGCAAAAGAAATGATAAAGATTTTAGATAAACTTGGTTTTAAAATAAACAAACAAAAAAAATTCTTTAAATTATTAGTTCCATCCTGGAGACCAGATATTGTTCAAGAAATTGATATAGTTGAGGAACTTGTAAGAATCAGTGGCTATGAAAAAATAAAAATAGAAACTCCTATTAAAGAAAGATCAAAAAATACTTTAAATCCAACTCAAAAATTATTTCATTTACTTCAAAGGGCAGTAGCATCGAAAGGATATTTGGAAGCAATTACCTGGTCATTTACAGATATTAAATATAACGATCACTTTAAAGAAGCCAATAAAGAAATAAAAATTGTAAATCCAATTAGCTCTGAGTTAGGAGTATTAAGAAATTCTATTTTTTCAAATTTAGTAATGTATATGAGCAAAAACTTAGATAGAGGAATTAAAGATTTATCAATATTTGAAATAGGACCAATATTTTATGGTTCACAACCTGGAGAACAGAATATAGTTGTTTGTGGTTTGTCAGCTGGAAAAAAATCTAGACTTTCATGGATTGAAAAAGAGAGAAATATAGACGTTTTTGATATTAAAAGAGATGTTATACAAACTTTAGTAGAAGCCGGCTATGACTCTGAAAAATTCTTCTTAGATGATGAAAGCCCCAATTATTATCATCCTGGAAAATCAGGCAGAATATTTTTAAATAAGGGAAAAGATAAGGTAGCTGCCTATTTTGGTGAAATTCATCCAAACATCACTAAAACGCTAGATATTAAAACAGAGGCTTTAGTAGGTTTCGAAATATTTCTAGATAATTTAAAATTACCTAAAAAACCTCTAAAAGATCAAAAAACAAAGTATTTAGTGTCCGACTTTCAAAAATCTGAAAGAGATTTTGCATTTATAGTTGATCGAAAAGTAAATGTGCAAGATATAGTAAGTGTAATATTAAATATTGATAAAAATTTAATTTCAAATATTAAAGTATTTGACGTTTATGAGGGAGTCAATATTCCCAAAAATCAAAAATCAATCGCAATAAGTGTTACTATTCAATCATTAGAAAAAACTTTAACAGATAATGATTTAGAAAAAATTAATAATTTAATTATTGAAACAGTCGAAAATAAAACTGGTGCTAAAATACGTTCCTAAAATTAATTAATGAGTTCAATTAATAATATAAGAAATTTTGCAATTATTGCACATATTGATCATGGAAAATCTACTATTGCTGATAGGATTATTCATAGCTGTGGTGGATTAACTGAACGAGAGATGAAAGCTCAAGTTTTAGACTCTATGGATATTGAACGTGAAAGAGGGATCACAATTAAAGCTCAAACAGTTAAATTAAATTACAAAGCCAAAAACGGAAAAAATTATATTTTAAATATTATTGATACTCCAGGCCATGTTGATTTCAGTTATGAAGTAAGTAGGTCTTTATATGCATGCGAAGGTTCAATTTTAATTGTAGATAGTACACAAGGAGTAGAAGCCCAAACCTTGGCCAATGTTTATCAAGCTTTAGATATTAATCATGATATAGTGCCAGTCTTAAATAAGGTTGACCTTCCTGCATCAGATTTAGATAGAACAAAAAAACAAATTGAGGAAGTGATAGGAATTGATACAGAAAATGCAATTCCATGTTCAGGTAAAACTGGGGAGGGTATAGAAGATATTTTAGAACAAATAATCACAACATTACCTGCTCCTAAAGGAGAAAGTTCAGCAGATTTAAAATGTTTATTGGTTGATAGCTGGTATGATACTTATCTGGGTGTAGTCATTTTAGTAAGAGTGATAGATGGCAAACTTTCAAAACACATGAAAATAAAAATGATGTCTACTAATCAAGAGTACATAGTTGAAAAAGTTGGAGTTTTTACTCCAAAACCAGTGGATATTAATGAATTAAAAACTGGTGAAATTGGATTTATTACAACAGGAATTAAAGTGCTATCTGAAACAAAAGTAGGAGATACAATTTGTGATGCTTCAAAACCTTTAACAGAAGCGTTGCCTGGATTTAAACCAAGCAAACCAGTAGTTTTCTGTGGATTGTTTCCTGTAGATAGCTCAGAGTTCCAAAAATTAAAAGATGGTTTAGCTAAATTACAATTGAATGATGCTAGTTTTTCTTTTGAACCAGAGTCATCTTCAGCTTTAGGTTTGGGATTTAGATGCGGATTTCTTGGCTTACTTCATCTAGAAATTGTTACAGAAAGATTAGAAAGAGAATTTGATGTAAACTTACTAACCACAACACCGGGAGTAGTTTATAAAGTTCACCTAAATAACGGAAATACATTAAATCTACAAAACCCCTCAAGTTTACCTGATCCAACATTAATTAAATTTATTGAAGAGCCCTGGATTAAAGCAACAATCATTTCACCTGATCAGTACTTAGGTTCAATAATAAAAATGTGCCAGGATAAAAGAGGTATACAAACAAACTTAACTTACTCAGGAAATAGAGCTGTAGTAAATTATGAATTACCATTAAATGAAGTAGTTTTTGATTTTAATGATAGATTGAAATCGATGACAAGTGGTTATGCCAGCTTTGATTATGAAATAATAGAGCATAGAGAGGGAGATTTAGTTAAATTGGGAATATTAGTTAATGGTGAGCCTGTTGATGCTTTGGCAATGATGATTCATAAACATTTTGCTCAAAAAACAGGAAGAGAAGTGTGTGAAAAATTGAAGAGCTTAATACCAAGACATAACTTTATGATACCAGTTCAAGCTGCAATTGGGGGCAAAATTATAGCCAGGGAAACAATTAAAGGATTTAAAAAAGATGTTTTAACGAAAATTCATGGTGGCGGTGCAACAGATAGAAAAAGGAAACTTTTAGAAAAACAAAAAAAAGGTAAAGCTAGATCTAAACAATTTGGGAGAGTAGAGATTCCTCAAGAAGCTTTTATAGGAGTACTGAAAATAAACAAAGATACTTGATGAAATCTATTTTAATTGATTATCTAACTCCTAGTGGTCATGTCCCTATTATTGACTTTTATATTAAACATTTAAATAAAGATTTTAAATTCATTTTCTTAAACAAAAGAATAAAAGATAAAATTAATAAGGTAAAAAAAATTAAGTATTTAAATTTTAAAAATAATTTATTTTTAAAAACATACCAATTAGTTCAATTATTTCATGATTTCAAAAAACAAAAAATTAAAAATATAGTTTTATTATCTTATGAGCCTCATATTTTATTCCTAATGGGTTTACTTATAGATTTAAATTATTTTAAAATATTTGTATTTGAACACGATACTTTAAATCCTAAAAAAAAGTTAAAATTTTTCATAATAAATTTTTTAAATAAAAATATAAGTCATCTTGTTTACAACTTAAATTCAAAAAAATTATTAATAGATCAATTAAAAAGAAAAGCTATTTTTACAAATCACCCAATAATAAAAATATTCAATAATAAAAGTAGTATACAAAACAAAAAGATAGTTCTTATTCCAACAAGGCATCATTTTGATAAAGCTAATATTAAAAATTTTATTAAAAAAAACACAGAACTTGAATTTAATATTTTGAGTAAAAAGTCGAATATTAAAAAGGGATTATTTAACAATTTTAATAATGTTAAACTATTTGAATATATTCATGAAAAGTACATGAAAAATATATCTTTCATATATTTACCTATAGATGAAGAAGTTTATAAATACAGAGTATCCGCTTGGCTTTATAAAGGTATTGCTTATAATAAAAAAATATTTATGGAAAATAATAGTTTATACAAATTTGAAAAAAAAAGGTTCCCAAATAATATTTTTTTAAATTCAAAAAAAAACTTAAGTACAAAATATTTAGCTGTTAAAAATAAAATTAATTCAAACAAATATAATTTGCTTTTGATTAATGATTTAAAAAAATCAATTTTTAAGTAAATATAAATTGATTGAAATTATAATATGGAGAGGTGGCCGAGTGGTTGAAGGCGCACGCTTGGAAAGCGTGTAAAGGAGTAATTCTTTCATGGGTTCGAATCCCATTCTCTCCGCCATTAAATAAGCTTTATTTTTCAGGGGTTATTTAAGTATTTTGCAGCTTTTTTGTTAAGATAAATCAGCAATTTTTATAAAAAATGTTATAATTATCTTTTTCCAAAAATTAAAAAATGACAAATAAAAATACATATCAGGCAGACTCCATTAAAGTTTTAAAAGGTCTTGAAGCGGTTAGAAAAAGACCAGGTATGTATATTGGAGATACAGATGATGGAACTGGTTTACATCATATGGTCTATGAAGTTGTTGATAACTCTATTGATGAAGCATTAGCAGGATATTGTAAAAATATTAATGTAAGAATTAATTCTGATGGAACAATTACAGTAAATGATGATGGAAGAGGCATTCCTGTTGATATCCATAAAGGAGAAAAAAAATCAGCAGCAGAAGTAATTATGACACAACTTCATGCTGGTGGTAAATTTGATCATGACTCTTATAAAGTTTCGGGTGGACTTCATGGCGTGGGTGTTTCTGTTGTCAATGCGCTCTCAGAAAAATTACAATTAGAGATATTTAGAGATGGGAAAAAGCACTTCATAGAATTTCAAAATGGTGAAGCCAAAGCTCCTTTAAAGTTAGTAGGAAAAGCAAAGCAAACTGGTACACAAATTACTTTTTTACCTTCAAAAGAAATTTTTTCTTCAACAAAATTTAGTGCAAATATTCTTATTAAAAGAATGAGGGAATTAGCTTTTTTAAATAAAGGAATTAAAATAGTATTTACTGATGCAAGTCAAAAGAAAGAGAAAACATTTGAGTTTAAATTTGATGGAGGTGTTTTAGAATTTGTAGATTTTTTAGATGAAAAAAGAGAAAAACTTCAAAATAAAAATGGAAATGATTTGTTTAGAAAACCAATATACATTGAAGGAAAGAAAAATAATCTTGAATTAGAGTGTTCATTAAAATGGAATGCAGGATATACAGAGGATATATTTCCATATACGAATAATATTTATCAAAAAGATGGTGGAACCCATTTATTGGGATTTAGAAGTGCGTTAACTAGGGTTGTTAATAAATATGCTAATGAAAATAATTTACTAAAGAAAAATCGATTAGCAATTTCAGGCGATGATATCAAGGAAGGGCTAACTTGTGTACTTTCAACTAAAATTCCTGATCCAAAATTTTCATCTCAGACAAAAGATAAGCTTGTTTCATCAGAAGTAAGAATGATTGTGGAAACGTTAGTAAATGAAAAATTATCCATCTGGTTTGACCAAAATCCGTCTATAGCAAAAATAATTTTAGCTAAAGTTATTCAAGCAGCAATGGCCAGAGATGTTGCTAGAAAAGCAAGAGAAAATGTAAGAAGAAAAGGAGCCCTTGAATTAAGTGGTCTTCCTGGAAAATTAGCTGATTGTCAAATTGGCAAACAAGAGGGAACTGAATTATTTATCGTAGAGGGTGATTCAGCGGGTGGATCTGCTAAACAAGGACGAAATAGAGCAAATCAAGCAGTTTTACCACTTAGAGGAAAAATACTTAATACTTATGTAGAAGATTTTAATGTAAAAAAAAATGGTAACAGCAATGGAAATGGTTCTGATCAAAGAACAAAGGCTTTGTCTAAAATGATCTCTTCGAATGAAATCGTTACCTTGATTAATGCCTTAGGTTTAGACCCAAAAGTGCAAGAAATTGATTTAAAGGATTTAAGGTATGGAAAAATTATAATTATGACGGATGCTGATGTAGATGGTTCTCATATAAGAGCTCTTCTATTGACCTTTTTTAATAATAAGCCATTTAATAAGTTAATTGAAAATGGTCATGTTTATTTAGCGCAACCACCGTTATTTAAAATTAACAAAGGTTCTAAAGGTATTTATATAAAGGATGAGAAGGACTTAGAAGATTACATAATAAATAATAATAAGGAGTTAAAAAAAATTAAAAAAGGATCTAAAGATTATTCAAAAAAAATTGATGAAGAAAAATCAAAAATGAATATACAAAGATTCAAAGGTCTTGGAGAAATGAACCCAGAAGAATTGTGGAGTACTACATTAGACCCAGAGACCAGAAATCTACTACAAGTACAATACTCCAAAGATTTAAAAAAAGATCAAAGTTTAATTCATACCTTGATGGGAAATGATGTAGCACTGAGAAAAGATTTTATAGTTTCAAATGCTATAAATGTTCAGAATCTTGATATTTAAAAATGAAGTTTTTTGAAGCTTCAAAATATCATTCTTTTAAAAAATCAACTTATATAACACTTAGATGGATTGGAATTATTGGACAATTAATTGCAGTAAATTTTGTATACTTTTTTCTAAACTCTGAATTTAGTTTTATTACATCAAATATAGTTATATTTTTTGGGATATTAAGTAATTTATATTTAATTTTCATCTATAAAAAAACACAACTATCAGACAGATCTGCTTTTTTATTTTTACTTATAGATATTTTACAGTTAGGTATCCTTCTTTATTTATCAGGTGGAATAACCAATCCATTTGTAATTTTTATATTAATTCCCAGTGTTTTTTCATCATCAAATTTAAGCTTAAGAACTAACACTTTATTAGTAATATTAACAGTAATTATAATTATATTTTTAACTTTTAATTATCAGGATTTACCAATTAATTTAAATAGTGATTTTCATAATAATCATTATTTTTATTACTCTATACCAACATCATTAATTATAGCTTTGGTATTTTTAAATTACTTTGCAATGACATTTGGAACACAATCTAGATTAAGAAAAGAGGCATTAGGAAAAATGGAAGAAGTAATGGCCAAAGAACATGAGCTTTTATCTCTAGGTGGACAAGCCGCCGCCGCGGCACATTCTTTAGGCACTCCACTTTCGACAATAACAATTATTGCTCATGATTTAATGAAACAATTTAAGGGCCAGAAGGAAATAGAAAAAGATATCGAATTATTAAACAGTCAGGTTAATAGATGTAATGAAATTCTAAAGCGTTTAACCCTTAACCCTGTTGAAGAAGATGAATTTATAGACAAAGATATCAACATAAGAGATTATTTGAGTGAAATTATTTCATCATTTAAAGAAATTAGTAAAAAAGAGTTTGTTTTTAATTTTGATCAGGACTCGAACCCAAAAAAAATAAGTAAATCTATTGAAATAGTTTATGGATTAAGAAATTTTATAGGAAATGCTAATAAATTTGCCAGAAATGCAATTTTTATTAATTTAAAAAGTGACAGTGAGATGACAGAGATTACCGTGGAAGATGATGGTAACGGTTATCCTAGAGATATTATATCAAAAATAGGAGAACCTTATTTAAAATCAAATTATTCTAAAGATAAGTCAAAGGAAGGCTTGGGTCTTGGATTATTTATTGGAAAAACTTTACTAGAGAAAAATTTTGCATCAGTAAATTGTAGAAATTCTAAAACGCGTAGTGGTGCTGAAGTTAATATAAAATGGAAGAATAGAGAATTATTTAATATCTAGTGATATTTTTTCTTTGTTTCAAATAATGAACTTAGTTGAGATATCATAACATCTCCCAATTCATTTACATCAGTAATTTTTATTGCTTTGTCATAATACCTTGAAACATCGTGACCTATACCTATTGCTAGAACTTCGATATCCGATTTATTTTCAATAAACTTTACAATCTTTTTTAAATGTTTTTCCAAAAAATCACCTGAATTTACAGAAAGGGTTGAGTCGTCTACAGGTGCTCCATCAGAAATTACCATCAAAATTTTTCTTTCTTCTTTTCTTTTTTTAATTCTATTGTAGGCCCATGATATTGCTTCTCCGTCAATATTTTCTTTAAGCAAGCCCTCCTTAAGCATTAGTCCTAAATTATTTTTTGCTTGCCTCCAATGAGTATCAGCACCTTTGTATATTATATGTCTTAAATCATTTAATCTACCAGGTGTTTTAGGTTTTGAATTTTTTGTCCAAAGCTCTCTACTTTGCCCACCTTTCCAGTTTTTAGTTGTGAAACCTAAAATTTCAACTTTAACAGAGCATCTTTCAAGAGTTCTAGACAAGATATCTGCACATATAGCTGCAATAGTGATTGGTCTTCCTCGCATAGATCCAGAATTATCAATTAATAAAGTTACTACTGTATCTTTAAAATCTAAGTCCTTTTCTTTTTTAAATGATAAAGAATTATAAGGGTCCATTATAATTCTTGGAAGTTTAGAGCTATCTAATAATCCTTCCTCTAAATCAAATTCCCAAGCCCTATTTTGTTTTGCAAGTAATTGTCTTTGAAGTTTATTTGCTAATTTCGTTATAACATCTTGGAAACCAATTAGCTGTTGATCTAAACTTTTTCTAAGTTTAGTTGCTTCATCAGCGTTTTCTAAATTCTCAGCTTTTACTATTTCATCATACTGTGTAGTAAATATTTTATAATCAAGATTAATATTATCTATATTTTTTTTTACTATTTGTTCTGAACTTTGTTCATCTGATTCAACTTCATTGAGTTGTTCGTCTAGGTTAAATTCATCAATACTATAATCAGCGTCTAGAGAGGCTTGGGTTTCCTGGTCATTGTTTTCATCTTTATTATCTTCTTTATCACTGTTTTGATCATCATTTGAAGGATTGTCTTGCCCTTGATCCTGATTTTCTTCCTCTTTTTCGTTATCTTCATCACTTTGAAAAATATCCATTTCTTCCAATATTTGAGAAAACTTTGAAGAGTATGTGTTTTGATCTTCTAAATTATTTATCAAAAATTCCATATGTTTTTCAATTGAATTTTCAAAATCTTTCTCCCAAAAATTTAACATTCTAGAAGTTAGGGTATTTAACTTTATTTTATGAAAGTTTTTAAGCATATATAATTCAAAAGCCTCTGCCACAGGTACATCTTCTTTTGTTTTTAATTGATCTTTTCTTTTACGATTAATTATTTGTGAATAGTTTTCATGAAAATTTTTTTCTATACCTTTAAGCATTTGACCACCTAAGGCTTCGTATCTAATCTTTTCAGCAATGTTATAAAGTGATCTTGAGGAAGTATTGCTAGGTAAGTTTTTTTTATAAATTAAATCATCAGAAAATTTTTTTTTAAGGGCACTTGAGTCAGTCTCGGCACGTAGTCTTATAAAATCACTTGGATTAGTAAGATTATCGATTTCTAATGAAATTATATCCTTAGTTTTTTTTTCTTCTAAGTTTTTTTTATTTAAATCAAAATCATCTGAAATTACTTTTGCTGTTGAGTTTAAAGCAATTCTGAATTTTTCTTTTAAGTTTGTATCTCTAGAGCTCATTTAAATTTGAATATTAATCAAAGACTCCGGCAATTCTTCCCCAAAACATCTCTGATAATATTCTGCGATAGTATTTTTCTCAATATCATCGCATTTATTTAGAAAAGTTACTCTAAAAGCGTAACCAGTGTCTTTAAAAATCTCAGAATTTTCAGCCCAGTGCAATACAGTCCTAGGGCTCATCACCGTTGAAATATCTCCTGCAATAAATCCTTTACGAGTAAGAGATGCTACTTTTATCATATTAGCAACTTTTTCCTTACCTTTTGCATTATTTAAATTTTTATTTTTAGACAACACAATATCCATTTCTCTATCTAGGCTAAGATAGTTTAATGTTGTAACGATATTCCATCTATCCATTTGACCTTGGTTAATTTGCTGTGTACCATGATAAAGACCTGTCGTATCACCTAGTCCAACAGTATTTGAAGTAGCAAATAATCTAAAAAATTTATTTTGTTTAATTACTTTATTTTTATCTAGTAATGTAAAATTTCCCTCAGCTTCTAAAACTCTTTGAATTACAAACATTACATCAGGTCTACCAGCATCATATTCATCAAAAACAAGTGCAACTGGATTTTGGATTGACCATGGTAAAATTCCCTCATTAAATTGAGTTACTTGTTTACCATCTTTAAGAACGATCGCATCTTTTCCAATCAAATCAATTCTACTTACATGACTATCTAAATTTACACGGATACAAGGCCAATTTAATCTTGCAGCAATTTGCTCAATATGAGTAGATTTACCAGTCCCGTGATATCCTTGAACTAAAACTCTTTTATTAAACGCAAATCCTGAAATAATTGCTAAAGTAGTATCTCTATCAAATTTGTAGTTTTTATCAATTTCAGGAACATATTCATTTTTTTTTGAAAATGCGTCAACTTCCATTTCTGAATCAATTCCAAAAGTTTGTTTTAATGAAACTTTAATATCCGGTTCTGTATTAAGATTTGGTGTCAATTTTTTCTCTGTAGGTATTTTTTAATTGGGTGTAGGCCAATGTTATAAGTTTAAGTTTTTCCTCGTATTTTTTATTTCCAGAATTCATATCAGGGTGAAATTTTTTCACAAGTAATTTGAATTTATCTTGTATTTCCTTCCACTTTAAACCCACAGAAACTCCCAATATTCCAAAAGCTTTTATATCTTTATGATCAAATTTAAATTGACGCATATGATTATAATCTCCATTTATTTTTTCCTTGTCGAGTTCATCTCTCAAAGTTGTATTCCATAATACTTTGAAAAAATTATCTGAGGAGCTAAAACTTTGAGTGGGCTTGTGCCAAGTCATATCAGACTTTAAAAAATCCATTACTTGGTCATCATTCATTCCTGAAAAATAGTTCCAATTTTTATTAAATTCTTTAATATGTTCAAGGCAAAGCATTCTAAATTTTCTACTATTATCTTTTTCAACTGGTGCCTTATATTCACCTATTTCATTACAATTATTCCAGTCACAAATATTTTTCATGATATATAATAACATATATGGATATAAATGAGTTAATTACAATTGTAAAAAATAAATTATTAAATCAAATAAATATTGAAAGTATAAATATTGAAGATAAATCTTTTCTTCATAAAAATCATAAAGGAAATCAAAAAGAAAAATATCATTTAAAATTAATTATTGATTCCCAAGAACTAAAAAAAATGAATAAAATTGAAAGTAATAAAAAAATTTACAAGATTTTAGATCAAGAATTAAAAGAATTTATTCACTCAATTCAAATTTTAATTACTTAAAAATTTTTTTAGAAATAAACCTAAGTTTTTTTTTGAGTATTGTTTGTTAAAAATTGGTTTACCAATTTTCTTTAACAAAACCAAATTAATTTTTTCAGAATTATTTTTTTTATCTTTAATCATGAAAGATAAAATCTTATTCAAATCTTTCACAGAAAAATATTTTTTTATTAAAGAAGGTAGACCGGAATTATCAATATGATTTATAATTAATTTATATTCACTTTTACTAAGCATATTTTCTTTAAAACTAAAACTAAGTGCTGTTTTCATTCCAAGTATCACAGCTTCACCATGATTTAGTTTATGGCTGTATCCTAAGCCCGCCTCATAAGCATGAGCAAATGTATGACCAAAATTTAACACTTTTCTTAATGCTATTTCTTTTTCATCTCTTTCAACTATTTTTTTTTTAATTTTGCAACTTTCATAAATTGCTTTTTCAATAAATGGAGATGAAAGACTTAAAATCTTTTTAAGATTTTTATCTAAAAAATTAAAAAAATTTTTATTATCAATTAATGAATGCTTCAATATTTCTCCATATCCGCAAATTATCTCTCTTTTTGATAAAGATTTAAGAAACTGAATATCTGAGAGAACCAATGATGGTTGATAAAAACTTCCTATTAAATTTTTACCATACTTAGAATTAACTCCAGTTTTTCCACCTATTGACGAATCAACTTGAGCCAAAAGAGTCGTTGGAATATTCGCAAACTTTAAGCCTCTCTTAAAAAGACTAGCCGCAAAACCACTTACATCTCCTGTAATTCCTCCTCCTAATGAAATTAAAACATCATTTCTTGAAAAGTTTTTATTTAACAAAACTTCAAGAATTTTATTAACGCTATTAATACTTTTATTTTTTTCACTAGCATTAAAAAATAATAAATAAATATTTTTATTTTTTAAAGACCTTTTAATATTTAAGATAAATTTTTTTGGAACATTTTTGTCAACAACAATTAAACATTTATCAAAATCAATCGAATTTAATTCAAAAATTTTTGATATACTTGAGGTTAAATTTGATCCAATGATTATTGGATAATTTTCGGTTTTAGTTACTATTTTTAATCTAGTTTGTTTCATAAATTTCTACTATTTTATTTACTATTTCAATTTTAGTAAGATTATCACACTTTATCTCATATAGTGCTTTGGAATAAGTGTTGGACCGTTTCCTAATTAAATCAATTAACTCAATATCTGTTGCATTAATCGCTAATGGTCTTTTTCTACTATTTTTAATTCTATTTAACAATGTTTTATCATCCCAATTTAGCCAAAAAGACAAATGATTTTTTAAAATTTCTTTCCTAATATTATTATTTGTAAATGCTCCTCCACCAAGTGAAATCACAGTAGAGTTTAATTTAAGTTTTTTTAAAGTTGTTTGTTCCTCAATTTTTCTAAAATAATCTTCACCCTTAATTTCAAAGATTTTCTTTATTGTAATATTTAAATTTTTTTCAATTTCTTTATCGATATCTACAAAATTTAATTTTAATTTTTTTGCTACTAAGGACCCAATAGAGCTCTTACCTGAACCCATCATGCCCAAAAAAACAAGATTTTCTTTTGATTTCATAAGTTTCTTTATTGAAAAAACATAAATATGTCTTAATTTGAAATTAACTAAAAGTATATGCAATTCATTAAAAACACAAGTTCAGGCAAAGTAAGTATCACAGGACTTGTGATTAAATCTATAATCGGATTAGGGGTTATTTTAGGTATTATTTTTTTTCTAAGTACAATTGATTTTCCTGCACCTAAAAAAGAAATTGAAAAAATTATTCCAAATGAAAATTTTAAAATCGTTAAATAAGAAAATTCTTCCAATTAAATTAGTTTTTCTTATTTTTTTTACACCTGTGCTCGCCGAGGAAAAACCAATTGATATTTGGAATATACAAAAAAAAGATAATCAAATTATATCAGAAACAAATATTTCAAGTGAAAGCACCGTAGGTAATACTCAGAACAGTGTTTACGAACTACAAACAAATAAACAAACAAATACTATTAAACTAGATAAAGAATTTTCATCAAAAGAAATTAAAATTTTTGGATTATACGATCCAAGTGAATACGGTTTAAGTATGGATATGTGGTCAAACTCTGACGGAACTAAATTAAAAAATTTATTTCTTAATATTAATAAGTTTAATCTTTCAGAGGATGCATCTGACATAATGCACATATCTTTATTAACTAATGCCTATTCCCCAAACCAAAATATTACTGAGCAGGAATTTATGAGCTTTAAATCTGAGTGGTTAATAAAAGATGCAAACTTAGAATTAATAGAAGAATATTTAATTAAAAATCAAATAATAAATTTACATCCAAATTTAGCAAGATATTTAGTAGATAGTTATTTATCAGAATCAAATGTAAAAAAATCATGTGAGATTTTTTCTAAAAATTCTGAACCTATTCAAGACGAATATCTGTCAAAATTTAATTTATATTGTTTAATCAACTATGGAAAAAATGAAGAAGCGCAACTCATCTTAGATTTAAAAAAAGAGTTAGGTTTCGAAGATAGTTATTACGAAAACAAAATAAATTATTTATTTGGATATCTAGATGAGGCAGATAAAGAAATATCAATAAATTCAATTTTAGATTTTCATTTAGCTCATAGAACTAACCCTGAGTTTTCTTATGAACCAACTGAAGATACACCTAAAATAATTTGGAAATATCTTTCAGAAGCTAATTTACTCTTCAAAATTCAAGATATAGAAATTACTGATGTAGAAAAAATTTCTACAATAGAAAAAGCTGTAAATGATAAAAATTATTCTGAGCAAGAGTTATTCGACTTTTATAAAAAATTCCAATTTAATATTAACCAATTTTTAAACGCGAAAGATGCATATAAATCTTTATCTTCAATCGAAGGACGCGCTCTTTTATATCAAAGAACTCTTTTAACTAAAGAACCAAAAATTAAATTAGAATTTATAAAGATATTAAAGGACCTATTTATCTCCGATGAAATAGGTGATGCCTTTGATTTGGAATTAAAAAAATTTTTAGGTGAAATTAACGTTGAGGATGTACCCTCAAATTTTACAACATTTTATAATAGTAATCTAAATAAGAAAGAGACAGCAGACAAAAAGGTTAAATATAATAGTAAAATTTTACATCAATCAAAACTTATAAATTATTTCAATGGTGACTATGCAAAATCCAAAATAGAAGAGGATCTAGATAAATTTTTAAAGAAAATTAAAAAAGATAAAAAATATTTTTTATCAAAAAAAGATATAATTTTTCTAGAGGCGCTTAAATCTGATGGAGTTGAAATTTCAAAAAAATATGACAGTCTTTATGAAGTAAAGAAATCAGAAATGCCTGCTGATATTCAAGCAATGATAGATAATAATGAGATTGGTGCTGCATTGTTGAGAATAATTGAGGTAATTGGACCTGACAAAATCGAAAATATTGATGAAGATACAGTTTATTTTATTATCAATACTTTAAATCAATTAAATGTTGATTTAATTAGAAATAAACTATTGCTAAAAGTTCTTCCTTTAAAAGTATAAAAATTATAATAAAATCAAGTTATGGCTATCAGAACTATTATAACAGAACCGAATAAATTGCTTAGACAAATTTCTAAACCAGTCAATGGTGTTGGTAAAGAAGAGCAAAAATTGATGGATGACATGCTTGAGACAATGTATGACGCAAATGGGATTGGTCTAGCGGCCATACAAGTCGGTGTGCCTAAGAGAATTATTGTAATGGATATAAGTAAAGATGAGAATAAAAAAGAGCCAAGATATTTCGTAAATCCAGTTATTAAAAATAAAGATCTAAAAAAAGTAACTTATGAGGAAGGATGTCTTTCTGTGCCAAATCAGTTTGCAGAAATTGATAGACCTAGTAAGTGCGAAGTAGAATACCTTGATTATGATGGAGAAAAGAAATTGCTGAAGGCAAATGGTCTTCTTGCAACATGTATTCAACATGAAATGGACCATTTAGAGGGGATACTATTTATTGATTATCTTTCAAAATTAAAAAGATCTATGATAATTAAAAAATTATCAAAATTAAAATCTACTGCTGTAGAAGCTTAATCAATGCTAAAAAAAATAGTTTTTATGGGTACCCCCATGTTTGCTGTTCCAATTTTAAAATCACTTTATCAAAATGGATATTCTATTTCTTGTGTTTATACTCAACCACCTCAAAAATCTAAAAGAGGTCAAAAAATTAACAAATCACCTGTTCAATCAATTGCAGAAACTTTAAATATAAAATTTAGAACACCAAATTCATTAAAAGAAAATTTAGAGGAATTAGAATATTTTAAATCATTAGAGGCAGATTTGGCAATAGTTGTTGCTTATGGTCAAATTATACCAAAGTCATATTTAAATTTAACTAAAAAAGGATTTATTAATATACATGCATCTATTCTTCCAAAGTGGAGAGGTGCTGCTCCTATTCAAAGATCAATTATGAATTTAGATAAAGAGACAGGAATTAGTATTATGAAAATAGGTGAGGAACTAGATACAGGACCGGTATGTAATGTTTATAAAATTAATATAGAAAATAATTTAAATGCTGAAGATATTATCGAAAAGCTATCAAGTTTGGCAGCAGAGAAAATTTTAGATAATATAGACGACATATATGAGGATAAAGCAAACTTTATAGAACAAGATCACTCTTCAGCGACATACGCATCAAAAATTGAAAAATTAGAAGGACAAATTAATTGGAAAGAGAATGCTGAAATTATAATAGGTAAAATTAATGGACTTTATCCAGTTCCAGGAGCTTATTTCATGTTTAAAGGTGAGAGATATAAAATATTAAAAGCAGAAATTGGACAAGCACAAGGAAAACCAGGTGAGGTTTTATCTGACTACTTAGAAATTTCGTGTGGAGGCAAAAAATCAATAAAAATTAAAGAAATACAAAGACAAGGAAAAAAGCCTCAAAGTATTGGAGAATTTGTTTTAGGAACACAAATTAAAAAAGGTTCATTTTTATAATGAATAGATACCAAATACTTATTGAGTATGTAGGGACAAATTTCAGAGGATGGCAGATTCAAAAAAAAGGCCCAACAATTCAAGGATCAATTGAGGAAAAATTATCAAAATTGTTAAAAGAAAAAATTGTTTTACACGGTCAAGGAAGAACAGATGCAGGGGTTCATGCAGTTGAACAATCAGCGCACTTTGATTGTAAAAATAAAATAACCGATAGAATTAAATTTTTGAAATCTATAAATCATTTTTTAAATTTAAAAGATATTGCAATTAAAAATATTAAAAAAAGAAACAATAAATTTCACGCTAGATTTTCAGCAAAACAAAGAATTTATAAATATTTTATTTTTAATCAAATAAGCCAACCCATAATTGAAAAAAATAGAGCATGGCATGTTCGTAGGCCTTTAGATTTAGAATTAGTAAAAAAGGGTGCAAAGAAGTTATTAGGAACAAATGATTATTCAACTTTTAGATCTTCAAGCTGTAGTGCAAAAAGTCCAATTAAAACTATTAAATCAATAAAAATTAGATCATCAAAAAATAAAATTGAATTTCAATTTAGTTCTCAATCATTTTTACAACATCAGGTTAGATCTATGGTTGGTTGTTTAAAATATTTGGGAGAAAAAAAATGGGATTTGAAAACTTTTGAAAAGAGATTTAAGTCAAAAAAAAGAAAAATGTGTGCTCCTCCAGCACCACCAGATGGTTTATTTTTATTTAGAGTTCTTTATTAATTTGCTTTTATTACTCATGGTAAACTTTTTATTTATTCGCCATCTAGACTCAGCTCTTACAATATAGCCACAACAGTTTTTTGATTTACATTTACAAGGAAATTGCTTGTAGTTCTCATCATAACCAAATCCATAATCACAGGTAAATTCCTCGCCTTTTTTAATATCTTTGATTGCTTTGACCCAAATTTTCAATCCCTTTCCATCGTAATCGCAATTATTATCACAAGAATGATTAATTAAACCTGCAGTATTCCATGGAAAATCTCCATCTAGATCGTATCTTTTATTTATTGTAAATAAATATATCGGTTTACTATTGTCGTACTTATCAGAATCTTGTGTTTGTTTTTTTGTTATAAGTTTTCCAACATAGTCAATTATTTTGGTTCCTTCTTTAATGTCATTAGTTGCATAAAGTCCTCTGCCTTTATTATCAATTCTAGATTTTTTAATTTTATATAATTTCATAAAGATTTTATTTAGAGTTATATTAAGAATTATCAATTAAATTCTAAAAGAGCATCAACGTGTCTTTTAGTACTATCTCGAAGTGCATTTAGGTCATAACCACCCTCTAAAATTGAAACAACTTTTCCATTACAAAATTTTTTAGAAGCCTCTAATATTCTTTTGGTTATAGTAAAATAATCCTCTGTTTTTAAATTAAATTGAGCGAGAGGGTCATCCTCATGGGCATCAAAACCAGCGCTAATCAATATAAACTCTGGTTTAAACTCTTGTAATTTTTTTAATACACGGTCAAATACGTTTAAATATTCTTTTGAACTTATGCCAGCTGGCAAAGGTATATTAAAGATATTGTTAAATTTACCTCTTTCTTGTTCTGAACCAGTTCCTGGGTAATAGGGATATTGGTGAGTTGATATAAAAAGAACATTTTGATTTTCATAAAAAATATCCTGTGTTCCATTACCATGATGTACATCAAAATCTATTATTGCAACTTTCTTATATTTATATTTTTTCAACAAATAATTTGCACCAATACTCACTGAATTTAAAATGCAAAAACCAGCAGCTTTATTTTGCGAGCTATGATGTCCAGGAGGTCGAACACCACAAAATGCATTTCTAAATTCTTTTTTTTCTACTCCATTGATTGCAGTAATTATAGATCCAACTGCATCAAAGGTTGCGTCTTTGCTTCCTGGTGAAATAATCGTATCACCATCAAATGAAGAAAACCCTTTTTTTGGAAAAGAACTTTTTACTAAATTTAAGTAATTTGATTCATGTGTAGTTAAAAGAATGTCATCTGAAACTTTAGATGGTTTCTTCCATATAATATTTTTATTATTAAGTTTTTTAAAATTTTCTACTATGACCGATACTCTTGCTATTTGTTCTGGATGACCACGACCTGTATCATGATTTTGAGATGTATCTGATGTAATTAAACCAGTTTTCACTTAAAGTAGTTGTCTAAGATTTTAGTATAAATTAAAGTTAATTTTTTTAAATCAGATAAGGACACACATTCTCCTACCTTATGCATAGTTTTTCCTACTAACCCAAATTCTAAACATGGAGCTATTTTTCTTATAAATCTAGCATCTGACGTACCACCAGTTGTAGATAGTTTTGGTTTAATTTTAGTAATTCTCTTAATTGTATTTTGTATCATAAATGTGGTTTTGTTAGGCTTAGTTAAAAAGGCCTCACCAGAAACACTATATTCAATTTTATATTTTGATTTATTTTTATTACAAATTTGTTTTATTATTTTATTAATTTTATTCTTTAATTTGTAAGATGTGTGTTTGTTATTAAATCTAATATTAAAGGATGCACTAGCTAATCCTGGAATTACATTGTCAGCTGAATTATCAATGTTAATATTTGTTATTTCTAAATTTGTAGGTTGAAAATCTTTTGTTCCTTTATCAAATTTAATTTCTTTTAAATCTTTGAGTATTTGGACTAAAGCTGTTGATGGATTGTTTGCCCTATTAGGGTAAGCGACATGACCTTGAATACCAATGACAGACAATTTTCCGGTCATACTACCTCTACGACCAATTTTTATCATTTCTCCTAACTTATTTGGATTCGTAGGCTCTCCTACTAAGCAAAAATCAATTTTTTCTTTTCTTTTCCTCAAATAATCAACAACTTTTTTCGTACCATTAATTGCAATTCCTTCTTCGTCTCCGGTAATTAGAAGGCTTATAGAGCCACCAAATTTTTTGTTTTCTTTAGAAAAGTTACTTACTGCAGTAACAAATGCAGCTATTGAGCTTTTCATATCATTTGCACCTCTGCCAATTAAGTATCCTTTTTTAACAGCTGGTTTGAAGGGATTAACAGTCCAATCACTTAAATTGCCAGGTGGTACCACATCCAAATGACCTGCATAACAAAAATTTGGACTTGCTGTACCAAGTCTTGCATAAAGATTTTTTACAGGATAACTATTTTTATCTTTGAACTCGAGAATTTTAGTTTTAAAGCCAAGTTTATTTAATTTTTTTTCTAAAAATTTAATTACACCCGCATCGGTTTTCGTAACAGATGGAAATCTAATTAGCTCTTTAGCTAATTGTAATTCACTTATTGTTTGCATTTTTAATCTCTCAAAAGATCGTTAACTGATGTTTTTGATCTTGTCTTTTCATCAACTTGTTTAATTATTACTGCACAATATAAAGATGGTGCTTGTGGATTGTTTTTATCTGGCAAGGATCCTGGAACTACCACTGAATATGGTGGAATTTTTCCATAAGTTATTTCACCAGTTTTTCTATTTACAATTTTTGTTGATTGTCCAATATACATTCCCATACTCAGAACAGAGCCTTCTCCAACTATTACACCCTCTACTACTTCGGACATTGCTCCTAAGAAAACATTATCTTCAATAATTGTTGGTAATGCTTGAGCAGGTTCTAATACACCTCCAACCCCAGTACCAGCTGAGATATGACAATTTTTTCCAATCTGACAACAACTCCCTGCACGACTAAATGTATCCATCATTGTTCCTTCATCGATGTATGCACCAATATTTACATAACATGGCATTAAAACCGCATTCTTTCCTATAAATGATCCTTTTCTTACTGGTGAATTAG
>CACKZH010000007.1 GCA_902604575.1 uncultured Pelagibacteraceae bacterium | reverse complement strand
TCCTCGTTAGATAAAGTAGATGCTGTAATAGTCATGTGTAAAGCTACAGCTTTAGAGCCAGCATTAAACAGTATTAAAAATATCATAGGAGATAAAACAGTATTTATGTCTTTTCAAAATGGTATTGGTCATGAAGCAATTATTCAAGGTATTGTGGGTAATGAAAAAGTAATTGGTGGGACAACTACTCAAGCTTCAAATATTTTAGGACCAGGTCATATAATGAATCATGGTTCGTTACCATCTTGGATTGGTGAGTACGAAGGAGGAATTACTGATCGAATTAAAGAAATAGCAGATACTTTTACAGCACATAATCTTGAAATGATTGCTGCGGAAGATGTAAAGAAAAGAAAATGGATGAAGCTTTTTGCTTTAACAGCAATTGGACCATTATCTGCAATTTTTGATCTTCATCATACAGATTTATATATAAATAATAAAGCAAACGAAGTATCTCGAGGTTTTGGTAAGGAAATAATTTTAGAAACTAGAGACGTTGCACTTGCTGATGGTGTAAATGTTTCTGAAGATGAATGTCTATTCATGTTCAATAAAATTGTAGACTCTATGCAAACTAACAAATCTTCAATGGCCTTTGATGTTCAATATAAAAGAAAAACTGAAATTGATTTTATTAGTGGTGCGGTTTCAAAAATAGGTAAAAAACACGGTGTTAAGACACCATTAAATGACCTTATGTATAAAATGATTAAAGTGAAAGAAGGTATGTACAGCTAAATGCTTAGTACAAATAAATTAAAAAAAATCAAAAGTAACTTTCCTGTTTTAGCTGGAGATAAAGTTGTTTCAAAAAATATCTGTAATTTATTAATTAAAGAGATCAGTAACTCAAAATCATTTGATGACATGATTATGGGAGGTAGAAGTAGAATTAATAAAGGCTCAAAAAATTTTAATTTATATGTAAAAAATTCAATAAACTCTGGAAAGCTTTTTAAACTATTTAATAGTAAGTCTTTTTACAAAAAAATTGAAAATCTTTTTACAAAAAATTTTAAAGATGGATCATGGACCAGTTTGTATCAAGCAAAATCTTTTAATCCAAAAAAATTTACAATAAAAAAAAAATTAAACTCTACTGAATTAAAAAAAATACTGGGCAACAATTACACTAATCCTAAAGTAAATTTAGATATAGACTTTTCTATATCAAAAGGAGGATATAAATTAAGACCTCATAGGGATGATATAACTAGATTATATAATTTCTTAATTTATTTAACGGACATACCAAAAAAAAATGGTGGCTCTCTTACTATCTATAGAAAAAAAGCAAAAAAAAATTTAAGAAAAAGTTTTAGAAGATTTCCTAGAATAAGTGAGCTTGAAATAGTCAAATCTTTTACACCCAAAAAAGGAACCGTTGTTTTTTTTCAATCTACTCCAAATTCCTATCATGGAGTTAAGCGGTTTATTGAGAAAAATTGCCCAAAACGTTTTTTCATTTATGGTAGTTACGCTTTAAATAAACCTGTTATATGGAATTACAAAGGTGTCTCATATTATCCACATATAATTAGTACAAAAAAAAGAATGCTAACTTCTTTTCATGATGCAAACTATTTAACCACAGCACCAAAACATTGAAATTATCTAAATGATAAAATAAATTTTAGTTATGACAAATAGTCTTCAAAAAAAACTATATGAGAACGGTTACCTAATCGTCAAAAAGGTACTTAACTTTAACAGAGATTTAAAACCAATTCTTAATGATATGGAATTTGTAATAGACTGTCTTATTCAAAAATATGCAAAAAAAAGAGAGATCAAAAAAGTTCTTAACTTAGAATTTAAAAAAAAATACTCATATATTTCAAAACTTAATATTTATGATCTTGATCAATATTTTAATACAAGATTACCAAGAGATCATGTAAAGCGAGATAGCGATTATTTTGCAACCCAATCATTGTGGAATTTAATTACTAATAAAAAAATTTTAGATGTTGTAGAAAAAATTTTGGGTAAAGAAATAATGTCTAACCCTGTTCAAAATACTAGAATTAAACAACCTGAAAAAAAATTACCAAAAGGATCAATTCATGATGGTCTAAGTGGAAGAACACCTTGGCATCAGGATGCGGCTGTATTGAATACAAGAGGACAAAAATTAACTGACATGGTTACTGTGTGGATTCCTTTTACCAAAACTACTAAAAAAAATGGATGTATGATTACTGTTAAAAAGATCAATAAAATGGGATTACTAAATCACATATCAGGATACAGAGGACAAGTAGAATTAAAAAATAGTGAATTATTAGATGATATGAAGCATATTTATTTAGAAGCGAACATTGGTGATGTAATACTTCTACACAAACATTCAATACACTACTCTTTGCCAAATAGATCAAATGATTTTAGAATTAGTGCTGACCTAAGATATAATGTTGCCGGACAACCATCAGGGAGAGAACCCCTTCCAAATTTTTACGTTAGAAGTAAAAATAAAAAAAATCTTAAAATTAAAAATTTCAAACAATGGTTATCTCTTTGGGAAAAAGCTAAAGAAAAACGTGTTGGGAAATATGCTTTTAAATATCCATTGCCAACATTCAAAACAAATAAAAAAGATTTATCTAAATTAATTTAATTTTAATTATTAAACTGAGTCCATTTACTGTTATTTTTACTTGAATTTATAACGGTCTCTATAAACTTCATTCCTTCAACACCATCATAAATAGTTGGGTAACAGTCATCTAACTCGTTATATTTTTCATTGTTTATTTGAGCATTTAATCTTTTAGAAACATCAGTATAAATATTTGCAAAACCTTCCAAATATCCCTCTGGATGACCTGGTGGAATTCTTGTAACATCGTTTGCTTCTTTATTTGCACTGCCACTAGCTCTTGTTATTTTTTCGGTAGGTTTTCCAAATTTTGTATAATACAAATAATTAGGATCTTCTTGTTTCCACTCTAACCCACCAGTTTCACCATACACTCTGATTTTAAGATTATTTTCATTACCAACTGCAACTTGACTAGACCATATTGCACCTTTTGCACCGCCTTTAAATCTAAGCATGATTTGTGCATTATCATCTAGTTTTCGCCCCTTCACAAAAGTATGAATGTCAGCTGATAGCTCATCCAATTCTAACTCGGTTATAAATCTAATAAGATTAAATGCATGAGTTCCTATATCTCCTATGCAACCTCCTCCTCCAGATCTTTTAGGATCAGTTCTCCACTCAGCTTGTTTTAAGCCAGTATCCTCAGCTTTTGTAGTTAACCAATCTTGAGGGTATTCTGCTTGTATAACTCTTATTTTTCCAAGATCACCTTCTTTAACTAGAGATCTTGCATGTCTAACCATTGGATATCCAGTATAATTATGTGTTAAGGCAAAAATTATCTTTTTATTTTCTATGATATCTTTAAGGGAGTTTGCTTCTTCACTTGAAAACGCAAGAGGCTTATCGCAAATAATGTGAATACCTTTTTCTGCAAAAATTTTTGCCACTGGCACATGAAGATGGTTAGGAGTTACTATAGAAACAACATCTATCCCATCGGAACGAGTAGACTCTTTATCAGCCATTTCTTTATAAGTTTCATAGATACGTTTTTCCGATAATCCAAGTTTTCTTCCAGTTTCTTTAGAGTTATCAAAATTAGACGAAAAACATCCTGCTACTAATTCGTAATGACCATCAAGTCTTAAGGCTATTCTGTGAACACCCCCAATAAAAGCACCTTCTCCTCCACCAACCATTCCGATACGGATTTTTCTTTGCACTAATTTATACCCAGCATTTTTTTATTTGCTTCAATATCAGCACCACTACCTGCAAAATCATCGAATGCTTTTTCTGTGGTGTTAATAATATGATTTTTGATAAATTCAGCTCCTTCTCTTGCTCCGTCTTCTGGATGTTTAAGACAACACTCCCATTCTAGAACTGCCCAACCATCATAACCATAAGTGGTAAACTTTGAAAAGATTGATTTAAAATCTACCTGTCCATCACCAAGAGACCTAAATCTACCTGCTCTGTTGACCCAAGATTGAAAACCACCATACACCCCTTGTTTTCCAGTAGGATTTAATTCTGCATCTTTAACATGAAACATTTTTATTTTTTCATGATAAATATCTATATGAGCCAAGTAATCTAAATTCTGTAAAACATAATGACTGGGATCATAAAGCATGTTGCATCTTTTATGATTACCAACTTTTTCTAAAAACATTTCAAATGTTATACCATCGTGAAGATCTTCACCTGGATGTATCTCATAACAAAGATCAACTCCATTTTGATCAAATTGATCAAGAATTGGTTTCCATCGGTTTGAAAGCTCATTAAATGCGTTTTCGATTAGTCCTTCTGGTCTTTGTGGCCAAGGATAAACATAAGGCCAAGCTAGTGCTCCTGAGAAAGTAACATGTCTATGTAGTCCAAGATTTTTTGAGGCCTTAGCTGCCATCATCAATTGATTTACAGCCCACTCTTGTCTTACTTTTGGATTTCCTCTAACTTCAGGTGCAGCAAATCCATCAAATGCTGTGTCGTATGCAGGATGTACTGCAACCAATTGTCCTTGAAGATGTGTTGATAGCTCAGTGATCTCGAGATTATGTTTTTTTGTTATACCTTTTATTTCATCACAATAATCTTTACTCTCAGACGCTTTCTTTAGATCTATTAATCTACTATCCCAACTTGGAATTTGTACACCTTTATAACCTAAAGAAGATGCCCATTTACAAATGTTATCTAAAGAATTGAAAGGTGCATCTTCACCTACAAATTGTGCTAAGAAAATTGCAGGACCTTTTATATTGTTCATAATCTCCCCCTCTCTTTAAATTTATCAACAATTTATTTTTATAAAAAAAATACTAGCAGCCACAACCCATCTTGGGTAGACTATTCTTTAGAATAAATAAACTAAGAGGAGATAAAATGAAAAAAATAATGATTTTATTGTTTGTTTCTCTATTTTCGTTCTCTGTAAATTCAAATGCTAAATCTATAACATTAGGATGGGCCGCTTGGGACCCTGCTAATGCTTTACAAGAATTAACTAAAGAATTTACTTCTGAAACTGGAATAGAAGTTAACTTTGAGTTTGTACCTTGGCCAAATTTTGCTGACCGTATGTTAAATGAACTTAACAACAAAGGTAAAACTTTTGACTTATTAATAGGTGACTCGCAGTGGATTGGTGCTGGAGCTGTTTATGGGCATTACGTAAAATTGAATGACTTCTTTGATAAAGAGGGAATTTCAATGAGCGATTTCTCGCCAGCCACAGTTTATGCATATTCTACTTGGCCAAAAGGTAGTAAGAACTACTATGCATTACCGGCTATGGGAGATGCTTTGGCTTGGGCTTATAGAAAAGACTGGTTTGATAGACCAGAACTTAAATCAGAGTTCAAAAAGAAACACGGATATGATCTAGGAGTTCCTGCAAACTGGAATCAATTACATGATATGTGTAAGTTCTTCCAAGGAAGAGAAATTGATGGTCAAAAAAGATATGGGGCTGCAATTAACACAGAACGTGGATCAGAAGGTATAACAATGGGTGTTACAGCTGCTATGTATGCATGGGGTATGGAATATGAAAATCCTAACAAACCATACGATATGGAAGGATATTTCAATTCACCACAAGCTGTAGAGGCGGTTGAATTTTATAGAAAGTTATATGAAGACTGCGCACCTCCAGGACACTCTGATGCTTACATGGTTGCAAACTTAGATGCTTACAAATCAGGACAAGTTGCATTCCAAATGAACTGGTATGCTTTCTGGCCTGGTGTATCTAAAGAAGACAGTGACGGAAGAGTTAGTGGCTTCTTTGCAAATCCAAAACAAAATGTTGCAGCTGCAACATTAGGTGGACAAGGAATATCTGTTGTTAAATACTCAGACAAACAAGATCTTGCTCTTGAATACATTAAGTGGTTTGCAAGACCAGATGTACAACAAAAATGGTGGGATCTGGGTGGATACTCATGTCATAATGATGTTTTGAATTCACCATCATTTCCAACATCAACTGTTTATGCACAAGGATTCTTGGACTCAATGGGAATTGTCAAAGATTTTTGGCAAGAACCAACTTTCGTAGAGTTAATGCTTCCTATGCAAGAAGCAATTCATGACTATGTTGTTAATGGAAAAGGAACTGCTAAAGGCGCTCTAGATAAAATTATCGAAGAGTGGGTTGAAGTATTCGAAGCAGACGGAAAACTTTAACATTAATACTTAAAAAATTAAATATTAGGGGGGGTCACGCCTCCCCTTTTTTTATAAAAAATTCATATGAGCGTTAAAAAAAAATTCAAGGGACTTTCTGATAAAGCTGTAGGTTGGCTTTTTATTGGACCAACTGTACTTCTGCTATTGGCTATAAATATTTATCCATTGGTCTATGCAATCAAAATGTCCTTTACAAATTTTTATGCAAATAAAATTGGAAGAGAACCTCAGTTTGTTGGTTTAAAAAATTATATTAAAGTTCTTAATAAAGAAGCTATATGGGAAAAAATGCAAGTTACAGCAAGCTTTATGTTTTGGACTTTATTACTCCAAGCAATTATAGGTTTGGGTTTAGCTTTACTTCTTAACAGGAAATTTAAAGGTAATGAACTACTAACCACATTAATTGTTTTACCGATGATGTTATCACCTGCTGTAGTAGGGGTATTTTGGACTTATCTTTATAATCCACAAGTAGGTCTATTTAATTACGTGGTTAATTTTTTCTATGATTTAGGAAGCTTTGATATGATTGGTTCAAGTACCCTTGCTCCTTGGGCTATTGTTATTGTTGATACATGGATGTGGACACCTTTTACAATGTTAATTTGCTTAGCAGGTCTAAGATCTGTTCCAAATTATTTATACGAAGCTGCAGAGGTTGATAGAGCAAGTAAATGGCAGCAATTTATATATATTACTTTGCCTTCCGTTTTACCATTTTTATTATTAGCTCTGCTTTTTAGAGGGATTGAGAATTTCAAAATGTTTGACATGGTTGTTGAGCTCACCTCTGGTGGTCCCGGCTCTGCTACAGAACTTGCTTCAATTAACTTAAAAAGAGAAGCGTTTGAAAAATGGAAAACAGGTTACAGCTCAGCATTTGCTGTTATTCTTTTTGTTACCATATTTGGTTTCGGAAATGTTTACGTAAAAGTAATGAATAAAATTAAGGAACGCTGATGGATACTTCTAGATCATATTTAGAACCTTCGTCTTTTTCAAAAAAAATGGCTGCTGCTATTATCATAGTTTACGCTGTAATTACTTTGATACCAATATCTTGGATGGTAATGACAAGTTTTAAAAATGTTGATAGTGCTATTTCATATCCACCCGAAGTTTTGTTTGAGCCATCCCTAGAGGGATATGTTAACTTATTTACTAATAGGTCAAGACAATCACAAGAATACCTTGATTCATTACCTGCCCCAGAAAATTGGTACGAAGAACTAGTTAGAAGTAGAGAGATGGTTATAACAGGACCATCTAAATTTTTGGGGAGATACTCAAATTCAATGATAATTGGATTTGGTTCAACTTTTGCATCTGTGTTTTTAGGAGCATTGGCTGCATATGCATTTTCAAGGTTTAGGGTTCCTTTAAAAGATGATTTATTATTTTTTATTCTTTCGACCAGGATGTTTCCTCCAATAGCAGTGGCTGTTCCTATATTTATTATGTATAGAAAATTAGGTCTTGGGGATACTCACCTCGGAATGATCATATTGTATACCGTTGTAAACCTAAGTTTGGCTGTATGGTTATTAAAAGGGTTTATGGATGAAATTCCTAAAGAATATGAAGAAGCAGCTATGATCGATGGATATTCTAGACTTCAAGCTTTCTTTAAAGTTGTTCTTCCACAAGCAATGACTGGTATAGCCGCAACAGCAATTTTTTGTATGATTTTTTCATGGAATGAATACGCTTTTGCCGTTTTACTAACTCAATTCAATGCACAAACAGCTCCACCATTTATTCCTACAATCATTGGTGAAGGCGGTCTTGATTGGCCAGCAATTGGTGCGGGAACAACTTTGTTTCTATTACCAGTGATGATTTTTACAATCATTTTAAGAAAACATCTTTTAAGAGGTATTACCTTTGGAGCAGTAAGAAAATAATGCAAGAAGAAAAGTCACTAATGAGAAAAATATTTAGAAGAGTTTACTGGGAAAACTTATCGACGATATTAATTTTAATTGGAGTTTTCATGTTGTTGCAACCATTTGCAATGTGGATGTTTACTTATTCTTTTATTGTAATTTTAGTAGGAACTATAGGTTTCATAATCACAAGCCACTTTCCGGATTAATATGTCTGAAATTAAAATAGTAAATTTACAAAAATCATTTGGTGATTTTACTGCAGTTAAAAATTCTAATTTAACGATTAATGATAAAGAGTTCTTTGTTTTACTTGGACCCTCAGGTTGTGGAAAAACTACAACACTTAGAATGATTGCAGGATTAGAATTACCTACATCTGGTGAGATATATCTTGGAGATGAAGAGGTTGGAATGTTAAGAGCATCAGAAAGAGATATTGCTTTTGTTTTTCAATTATTTGCCCTCTATCCACACATGAATGTAAGAAACAACTTATCATTTCCTTTAAAAATGCAAGGTTATAAAAAAAGTGATATCAAAAGTAGAGTTGAAGAAGCAGCAAAACTTTTAAGAATTGATCATATTTTAAATTCTAACATTTCCTCTCTTTCAGGCGGAGATAGACAACGAGTAGCTTTAGGTAGAGCACTAGTTAGAAGACCAAAAGCATTTTTAATGGACGAACCATTGGGAACTTTGGATGCTGAATTTAGAGAATTAATGTGTCTAGAATTAAAAAAACTACATTTAGATATAGGAGCAACTACAGTTTATGTAACACATGATCAGTTAGAAGCAATGTCATTAGCTGACCGAATTGCAGTTATGGACGGTGGTGAAATATTACAAGCTGATGAACCTAATATTATTTACAATAAACCTAAAACTAAATTTGTAGCCTCATTTATAGGATCTCCAGGTATGAACTTTTTTGAATTTGATGAAGGAATTTCTAAAGATCAATCTTTTGTAAACATCGAAGGAACTAAATTTAATATTCCCAAACAACTTGAAGAGTCAAAAGGAAGTAAAAATTTCTTTGGTATACGTCCAGAAAATTTAACTCTTAGTAATAATGAAGGTCTCAAAGGTTCAGTTTTTGGAGTTGAATATTTAGGATCAAGAAAAATAATTACGATTAAAACAAGTTTAGGTGAAATTAAAGTTAAAACAGATATCTCTGTTAACGCTAAATTGAATGAAAATGTTCAGGTTAAACCATTAAATAATAATATTATTATTTTTGATGGTGAAACAGACAAATCTTTAAACAGCGAGTTTATAAAATAATGGCAAAAGTAGAACTAAAAAAATTATTTAAAAGTTATAATAAAAAAATTAAAGCTTTGGAGGATATAAATCTCACAATTGAAGATGGTCAATTTTTTGTATTGCTAGGTCCATCTGGTGCTGGAAAAACTACGACACTTAGATGTATAGCCGGTTTAGAAAAAATTGATTCTGGAGATGTATTATTTAATGATGAAAATATAACTCATGATCAACCTGCTTCAAGAGATGTGACTTTTGTTTTTCAACAATACTCTCTTTATCCTCATTATACTGTTTATGAAAATCTTGCTTTTCCATTAAGGTCACCAATGAGAAAACTTCCTGAGGAAGAGATAAAAAATAAAGTTGAGAAAATTGCTGAAATGCTGAAAATTACAAACAAATTAAAAAATAAAGCAACTCAACTTTCGGGTGGAGAAATGCAAAGAGTAGCTATTGGTAGAGCTCTAGTACGTGAACCAAATATTTATTTAATGGATGAGCCACTATCCTCATTAGATGCTAAACTAAGAGAAACCCTCAGGGTTGAATTAAAAAATATTCAATTAAATCTAAACGCTACTATTTTGTATGTTACACATGATCAAGCTGAAGCAACAACATTGGCAGATAAAATTGGCGTTTTAAAAGAAGGCAAAATTGTTCAAATTGGAACTCCTGAAGAAATTTATGAAAATCCAAATTCAATTTATGTATCCCAAAGATTAGGGTCACCAAAAATAAATATTTTACCTGGTTCTTTATTTAAACTAGATAACAACATACCAAAAATTGGACTTAGACCAGAAAATATTGCGTTGGGTGATGGACCATACGAAGGAAGGGTTGTTTCTATAGAAAATTTAGGTTCAGAGACTGTTGTGGCTATTAATTTTCAAAACAATGAAATATTAGCGTCAATTCAGGGTGGTTATAAATCATCAATTGATGAAAAAATTAATTTTGACATTAATACAAATAAAGTTTTAAAATTTGATAACGGAGACCAAAGGATATATGAGCGTTAATTTTTTAATTTCTCAAGCAAAAAATATTCAAATAGTCATTAATGAAAATGCAGCAGAAATTGAAGCACTAGATCAAAATATTGGTGATGGGGATCATATATTTAATGTGCAAAGAGGTCTTAAGTTAGTAGTTGAGCTTGAAGATAATATTAAAAACCTTCCTATGCAAAAAGGTTTAAATATGATTGCTATGAAAGTCTTGTCAGGTATTGGTGGCTCTTCTGGAGCTTTGTTTGGAACTTTCTTTATGTCTATGGCTAAAACACCAGATTTAGATAAAGATATAGATTTTAACAAAGCATGTGAAATGGTTATAACAGGAATTAATGCAATGAAGGAAAGAGGAAAAGCTGATGTTGGAGAAAAAACAATGATGGATGTTCTAATTCCAGTATCAGAAAAACTTAATGAATTAAAAGGTGGCAATACGGATATGAAAGAAGGGTTAGGTGAGATAATAAAAATTGCTGAAGATAGAATGTTAGGAACAAAAGACATGCTTGCTACCAAAGGTAGAGCTTCATTTTTAGGAGAACGTGCCAAAGGTCATATAGATCCAGGAGCTCGTTCATCACAACTTATAATCGATACAATATGTAAATCACTAATTAATAAATAGGGGGAAATATGAAAAAATTTATAAATAACGTTGATGATTTTTTAAAAGAAAGTCTTAATGGATTTGGTAATGCGCATAGTGATATAATTAAAGTAAATTTTGAACCAAACTTCATTTCTAGAAAGACAAAAACTAAAGAGGGAAAAGTATCTTTAATTTCAGGTGGAGGAAGTGGACATGAACCGATGCACGGTGGTTTTGTTGGTCATGGAATGCTAGATGCAGCATGTCCAGGTTTTGTTTTTTCAGCACCTACTCCAGATCAAATGCAAGCTGCTGCTGAACATGTGGATAGTGGAGCTGGTGTTTTATTCATAGTAAAAAATTATTCTGGGGATATTATGAATTTTCAAATGGGTGCGGAAATGTACTCAGGTAAAAATGATAGTATCATTACTAATGACGATGTGGCTGTTGAAGACTCTACGTTCACAACTGGTAGAAGAGGTGTAGCTGCAACAGTTTTAGTCGAAAAGATTGTTGGATCACTAGCTGAGAATGGAGGTTCGTTAGAAGAATGTAAAAAACTTGGTGAAAAAGTAAACAAAAACTCTGGAACTATGGGTGTTGCTTTTACTAGTTGTACAGTTCCTGCTGCAGGCAAACCAACTTTTGATATTGGAAATGATGAAATGGAATTTGGAGTAGGTATACACGGTGAACCTGGAAGAAAGAGAGAAAAAATTCAACCATCAAAAACAATAGTAAATAACATGCTGGAAGCTATACTTGATGATTTAAAACCACAAAAAAATGAAAAGACGACTCTGTTTATAAATGGTATGGGCGGAACTCCTCTTACTGAATTATATTTAGTATACAATGATGCTTGTGAAATTTTAAAATCTAAAGGAATTGAAATCACAAGAAGTTTAGTTGGTAATTATTGTACATCACTTGAAATGCAAGGAGCATCAATCACACTCCTAAAATGTGATGACGAAATTTTAAAAAATTGGGATGCACCTGTACATACTGCGGCTATGCGATGGGGTATGTAAAAAGTAATTTACATTTTTAATTAATTTTTGTATTAAAAAGTCCTTATTCAAACTTAAATATGAGCAGTAAAAAAAAAATTTTAATTATTCAGCCTATTCATACTGCTGGTATAAAATTATTAGAAGATAATTCTGATTATGAATTTGAAATAGTAGAAAATACAGATAACGAATTTTTAAAATCCAAGATAAAGGATTGTGATGGTATCTCTATCAGGACTGCAAAGCTTGCTGGAGAAGTAATTGAAGGTTCAACTAAATTAAAAATTATTTCAAGACACGGCGTTGGTTATGACAATATAGACTTAGAGAGTGCTAAAAAAAATAATATCACTCTTTCAATCACAGCAACTGCAAATGCAGTAGCAGTAGCCGAACATGTAATGTTTATGCTGCTAAATATTTCTAAAAAAGGAAATATGTATGATGAAACTGTTAAAAGTGGTAAATTCAATGATCGAAATAAATTACCCAAAACAGTTGAATTGTGGAACAAAAATATATTGATTGCTGGATTTGGTCGTATTGGACAAGCTTTGATAAAAAGATGTCATGGTTTTGAAATGAAAGTTTTTGTTTATGATCCATTTGTATCTAAAAAAATAATTGAAAAGCACGGGGGTATTAAAGTTGACAGTTTAGAGCAATCCTCAAAAAATATGGATGCTATATCTCTTCATGTGCCGCTTAATGAAAAAACAAAGAATATTATCAATTATGATTTACTAAAAAATATGAAAAAAAATTGTATTATAATCAACGCTGCAAGAGGTGGAGTGATAAATGAAATTGATCTAGATAGAGCCTTAAATGAAAATTTAATTTTTGGAGCTGGTTTAGATGTTTTTGAGATTGAGCCACCTGAAACAAATAATCCTTTGCTAAAAAATAATAAAGTATTTTTAAGTCCACATACTGCTGCTTTTACTGAAGAATGTATGACAAGAATGGGGAAAGAAACAGCTCAAAATATTATTGATTTTTTTGATAACAAATTAGATAAATCAAAAATTATAAAACTATAAATTGATTTCTAAATCAATTTTTTTACAGACATTTGATAAATATTTATATCCTATTTTAGCGTATTCTAAAGGGTTTGCTTTTGCTGGGTCTTGTTCTGCCTCTACTACAAGCCAACCATTATAATCATTTTTTTTCAAGAGAGTTAATAGCGGTTCATAATTAATCAATCCATCGCCTGGAACTGTAAAAGCTCCTTCTAGAAAAGCTTGACGGAAACTAAAATCATCTTTTAATGACTTTTCTAAAACATTTTTTCTCATGTCCTTGCAATGAACATGAATAATTCTTTCTTTAAAATTATTTGCTACTTCAATAGAATTACCACCAGCAAAAAGCATATGACCAGTGTCTAGAATTAATTTAACCTGGTCAGAAGTATTTTCTAAAAGTCTTTCAGTATCTTGTTGTGTCTCAATAACTGTTCCCATATGATGATGGTAAGCTAGTGGCATACCTTGGTCTTCAAGGTATTTTCCAATTTCAGAAATTTTTTTACAATAATTAATCCATTCCTCATTGGTCATTTTTGGTCTTGTTGACAGAGGTCTTTTTGGATCACCTGCAATAGAATCTGAAACTTCTGCAAATACGATACATGGTGCATTACAATCTTGAAAAAGTTTTAATTGACCTTGAATTAATTCTATTTCTTCTTTTACTGAATTTATTCTTAAATTTGCTCCATACCATCCCGAACATAATTTCAGATTATTTTTATCTAACAAGGGAATTAATTCTTTTGATTTTTTCGGAAACTTCCCTCCAGACTCAATTCCTGAAAATCCTGCTTCACTAGCTTCTGAAAGACACTGTTCAAGAGGTGTATCACCGCCAAGCTCAGGCATATCATCATTGCTCCATGCTATGGGTGCTATTCCTAATTTTACTGACATAATATATTTATTTGTTATGATATATAAAAACAAACAATCAATGAAAACAAATAAATTATCTTTAGGTATTGTTGGTGGAGGCCCTAAATCTTGGATTGGTCATGTACATAGAATTTCTGCAAGATTTGATGATAAATATGAAATAGTTGCGGGAGTTTTTTCAAGAAATGAAAAGTTATCTAAAAACTTTGCAAAAAGCTTAGGCATATTACCTGATAGATGTTACTCAAATTATGTTGAAATGGCTAACAAAGAATCCAAAAGGAAAGATGGAATAAAGGTTGTTACTATTATGACACCACCGTCTAGTCATCAAATTATAGCTGAAAAATTTATAGAAAAAAATGTGCATGTAATTTCAGACAAACCATTTGCTGGAAATCTTGAGCAAGCTAAAAAATTATTTAGAAAAATTAAAGCAAATAAAAAAATAAAATATGCCCTAACCCACAATTACTCAGCTTATCCAATGGTAAGAGAAGCAAAAAAATTAGTTGAAAAAGGTAAGATTGGTAAAGTTGAGTATGTAAATGTTGAATATATTCAAGATTGGTCTGATGGAACTAAAATTAATTCAAAAAATGTAAAAACAAAACTTAAATGGAAAATTGATAGTAAGATAGTAGGATCATCTGCCGTATTAAATGAAATTGGAACTCATGCATACCATCTAGCTTCTTATATTTCAGGATTAAAAGGACAAAGAGTTTTTGCAGATATAAAACAAATATCAAAAAAAATTAAAATGGATGATAACGCACAAGTAATGATTAATTTTAACAACGGCGCAAAAGGAATATTTTGGACAAGTGTATTGGCTAAAGGTGGTGTTTATGGTTTAAGAATTAGAGTATTTGGTTCAAAAGGTAGCTTAGAATGGGTACAAAATGATCCTAATTATCTTAAATTAAATCCAGAAAAAGGTGCTGTAAAATTATTAGAAAGGGGATTTCATAATTCAGAATTTTCAAAGCAATTCTCAAGAATAAAATTTGGTCATCCAGAAGGCTATCTTGATGCTTTTGCTAATATTTACAGGGAGTTCGCAGATTCTTTAAAAAATAAAACAAAAAAAAGATACTATTATCCAAATGAAGATGAAGGTTTAGAAACAGCAAAGTTTATTAATGCGTGTAAAATTTCCTCAAGAAGTAAAAGATGGGTAAAAATATAATCAACATTGCGCTATTTGGACTTGGCAGAATTGGGCAAATGCATGCTAGTAACTTGATAAATCATAAGGATTTTAATCTTAAATATATTTTTGATAAAGATCAAAAATTAACAAAAAAACTGTCTAAAAAATATAACTCTATTGGTATTCAAAATCCAAAAATTGCATTTAAAGATAAAAATATTAAATGTATATTTATTGCATCTAGTACAAATACGCACTTAAAATTTATTGAAGAAGCAGTTGTAAATAAAAAAGTTGTGTTTTGTGAAAAACCTTTAGACCTTGATTTGAATAAAATTAACAAGTGCAAAAAAAGAATTTCTAAATATAAACCAAAAATTCAAATCGGATTTAATAGAAGATACGACCCAGCGCATAATTCTTTAAATCAAAATTTACTCAAAGGTAAAATTGGTAAATTGGAAAAAATAATTATTACTAGCAGAGATCCTAGTCCTCCGCCCATAAATTATTTAAAAAATTCTGGAGGTATATTTAAGGATATGATGATTCATGATTTTGATTTAGCAAGATTTTATGCTGGAAAGGATGAATTTGAATCCATATTTGCTACTGGGCAACGTTTTTCAGATAGAAAATTAAAAAAAATAAATGATTTAGACTTAGCTACCGTAGTTATGAAAACTAAAAAAGGAGTGCAATGTGTTATTACTAATTCTCGGCATTGTAGTTTTGGTTATGATCAAAGAATTGAGCTTTTTGGTTCAAAAGGAATGATTATTTCAGATAATCAAAGAGACTTGGAAACTGTTTTGTATTCAAAAAATTCAACAGATAATAAAACTCAATTAAAAAACTTTTTTATTGAAAGATATTCTGAAGCCTACAAAATTCAACTAAATGATTTAGTGAAGATTTGTAAAAAAAATTCTAAACCTCTAGCTAACTTTGATGATGGGAGAAAATCTTTAATTTTAGCTGAAATTGCTAAAAAGTCTTTGAATTCAAAAAAATTTGAAAAAATTATATTTTAATTAAACAATTCAATTTATTCTAATTAGGCATTTTGTTCATATTATTAATAATAGAATGTGATATAAATTATTCTCTATGAACATTCTGAAAGACAGCTTTGGTAGAAAATTTCCATATATCAGATTGTCAATTTCTGATGTTTGTAATTTTAAATGTGGATATTGTTTACCTAATGGTTATCAAGTAGATAAAAACGATAGTAGAAAATTCCTTCATTTAAATGAAATAAAGCGACTTGCAAAATGTTTTTCTGAACTGGGTGTAAAAAAGATCAGAGTAACGGGTGGAGAACCAACTGTAAGAAAAGATTTCTTTGATATTATTAAAGTATTAAAATTTGAGTCAGGAATACAAAATGTATCTATTACTACTAACGGCTATAAATTAGATAAAAAAGCAGAACAATTAGTTAACAGTGGGATTACCGGGATAAACATAAGTATCGATAGTTTAGATAGAGAAATCTTTAAAGATGTTACTGGTCACGACAGATTACCAGAAATTTTACATGGTATAGAAAATTTACAAAGTATAGGTTTTGAAAATATTAAAATTAATGCTGTGCTTTTAAATGGAATAAATTCCTCAATAAAAGATTTTAATAATTGGGCTAGGTATATAGAAAAAAATAAAGTTGATTTTAGATATATTGAGTTAATGAGAACTGGTGATAATTTAGATTATTTTAAAAAATACCACGTTTCGTCAAAAATTTTTAAAGAATATCTAAAGGAAAATAAATGGATCTATCAAACATTTGGTAAAGATGCAGGACCCTCTTTAAACTATATTAACCCCAAATATAAAGGTAAGTTTGGCATTATTGCTCCATATTCAAAAGATTTTTGTAAATCATGTAATAGACTTAGAATTACATCAAGAGGTGATTTAAGACTTTGTCTGTTTGGAAATACTGGAATTAATTTAAGACATCTTTTGCAAAAAGATAGTCAATTAGAGAAATTAAAAGATTTAATAATGAAACAAATGAAGTTTAAAAAAGAATCTCATTATTTAGAATTGGGAGATACTGGATCAACAACAAATTTATCAAAAACTGGTGGATAGTATGAAAAATTTAAAAATTGTTAGCGATAATGATTTAAAAAATTGGGCAAAAGAAATTTTTGAAAAAAATTCTTTTAAAATGATTGATGTTTCGAAAAAAAAAGAAACATTTAGAAGAGCTTTAGCTTCTGGAAAAATTTATGTAGGTGATGAAGTTTTTAAGCTAATAAAAAATAAAGAAATGCCAAAAGGCGATCCAATAACCTTAGCAGAAGTATCTGCGATTTTAGGTGTAAAAAAAACAAGCGAACTAATTCCGCTTTGCCATCCTTTAACAATTGACCATACTGCTACAAAAATTATTATGAATGAAGAAGATAAATCTCTAGAAGTTTTTTGTGTAGTTTCAACCTATGCAAAAACTGGAGTTGAAATGGAAGCAATCATGGGTGTTAATTCTGCTCTAATTACAATTTATGATTTAAGTAAAATAATTAATCCACACCTCAAGATTGATAATGTAAAATTATTAATCAAAGAAGGTGGAAAAAACGGGTTGTGGAAAAATCCTGATGGTCTTCCAGATTTTTTAAAAGATTTATTTTAGAAATATAATGAAAGTAAAAATTGAGTTATTTGGTGCTGCAAGAGATTTTAGTGAACAAAATTTGTTAGAATTAGATATAGAGCAAAAATCAACAATAAAAGATATTCGAAAAAAAATAATTCAATATTTAGATGAAAAATTTAATGGCAATGAAAACTATAAAAAAATTGTCAATTCTTCAGCTTTTTGTTCGGAGAAAAATAATATTGTTAGCGACAATTATAAAATAACAAATAACGAAAAAATCGGTATCATACCTCCCATAGGAGGAGGTTAATGCTTCATACAAAAATTGTAGACAGTAAAGATAAAAAACTATCAATAAATGATGCAGAAATATTTATATCTTCTGTCAAATTTGGAGCATCAGTATTTTTTACTGGTACAGTAAGAAATCAAAATAATAACAAAAGCGTGATTGGCATTACGTACGATAGTCATGATGATCTTGTAATCAGAAGTTTTGAGGAAATATATAAAGAGGTTGATGAAAAACTTAATATTCAGGATAAAGCTGTTTTTATAGAACACGTTAAAGGTTATTTAAATCTTGGAGAAATGAGTATTATAATTGCTGTTGCATGCAAACACAGAGATCAAGCATATGTATTATCTAGATATATTATAGAAGAAATAAAAAAGAGGTCTCCTATATGGAAAAAAGAACACTACACAAACAATCAAAGTGATTGGTTAAAAGGTAACCCTATAGTTCATGAAAAAAATTAAATACTCAGAAATCACACCAGAAAAAATTTACAAAAATAGAAGATCGTTTATTAAATCTATTGGTTTAGGAGCAAGTTCTTTAGCGATTTCAACTATTCCATTTGCAAATAAATCCTTAGCAAATGAGAGGGATAAATTAACAAGTTATAAAGATATCACTACTTATAATAATTATTATGAGTTTGGTACATCAAAAGGTGATCCATATAGAAACTCGCAAATATTTAAAACTTCTCCATGGGATATAAGCATTGAAGGTGAAGTTGAAAAACCAATAAAATTATCTATGGAAGAAATTTCTGAAATGTTTGTATCAGAAGAGAGAATTTACAGACTTAGATGTGTTGAGGGTTGGTCAATGGTTATTCCATGGATGGGTTTTTCTTTAAGTGAATTACTTTCTAAAGTTAATCCAACTAACAAAGCAAAATTTGTTGAATTTGAAAGTGTATATGATCCTGCACAAATGAAAGGTCAAAGATACCCTGTTTTAAACTGGCCATACAATGAAGGTTTAAGAATTGATGAGGCAATGCATCCTTTGACTACCGTAGTTACAGGTTTATATGGCAAAAAACTTCCAAATCAAAACGGAGCACCATTAAGAATTTTTATTCCTTGGAAGTATGGTTTTAAAAGTGCAAAAGCGATTGTTAAAATTAAATTTGTAGAAAATATGCCTACTTCTTCATGGATGTGGGCTTCACCTAGAGAATATGGATTTTATTCGAATGTAAACCCAAATGTAAATCATCCTAGATGGTCACAAGCAACTGAAAGAATAATTGGGGAAGGTGTGTGGGCTCCAAGGGTTAAAACTTTAATGTTTAATGGCTATGGTGATGAAGTAGCAAGTTTATATACTGGTATGGATTTAAAAAAGTACTTTTGATGATAAAGTATTTTAAGCCAAGTATTTTCATATTAAGTACAATTCCATTTCTACTTATAACTTATAAAATTTTTTTTAATAAATTAGGACCAGAACCAGTCAAAGAAATTACTCATTTCACAGGAGAATGGACTTTGATTTTCATATGTTTAACATTGTCAATGAGTCCATTAAAAAAATTAACTAATTTAAACTATTGGGTAAAAGCAAGAAGAATGTTGGGATTATTTGTTTTTTTTTATGCATCATTGCATTTATTAACTTACGTTGGCATAGATTATAGATTTAGTTGGCAACCAATTTTTGATGATGTTGTAAAAAAAAAATATATTTTTGTTGGTTTTGCTGCATGGGTTTTATTAATACCACTTACGATAACCTCTTCACAAAAAATGATGTTATTGCTTAAGCAAAATTGGAAAAAATTACACAGTCTAATATATGTAATTTCAATTTTAGGTTCTTTACATTTTATTTGGCTATCTAAAACAATATATTTTAAACCTTTATTTTACTTTGTGCTAATAACAGTTTTACTGACTCTAAGAATAAACTTTAAAAGAATATTTGAAAAATGAATAATTTTCCTGAAAAAAAAATATTTGAAGAAGCAGATAATTGGATAAAAAATAATAAAAAAGTTTCATTAGCAACAGTTATCCAAACATGGGGCTCATCACCATTAGGAATTGGTAGCAGAATGATAGTAAGTGAAGATGGAAATTTTTTAGGATCTGTTTCTGGAGGCTGTGTGGAGGCTAAAGTTATTGAAGAATGTATGTCTTTAATGAAAAATAAAAAAATTTGTAAAAAAATAGATTTTAATGTCTCGAATGAAAATGCATGGGAAATAGGATTAGCCTGTGGAGGCAATATTTCAATTTATATTGAAGAAATTAAAAAATGAAAATAGAAACAATTAGACAAACTTTAAAAAATAAATATTTAAAAAAAGAATTTGCACTTATAACAAATTTAATTAACGGAGAAAGTGAAATATTTTTTCCTGGGTATAATCTAAGTGGAATGTTTTCAAAGTATTCAGAGGAAATTGAAAAAATATTTCACCTTAATAAAAATGGTATAATAGAAAATTCAGAAATATTTGTTCAAACATATAAAAATCCAATTAAAGTAATCATCGTAGGAGCTGTTGATATTTCAATTTATTTAATTGATTTTGCTAAAAATTTAAATTTTGAAACTATTATCGTTGATCCAAGAGGCTATTTTGCGTCAAAAGATAGATTTCCAGATACTAAAATTATTAATAAATGGCCCAATGAAGCTTTTGATGAAATAGAAACTAATTCAAAGACAGCCTTGGTTACCTTAACTCATGATCCAAAAATTGATGATCCTGCTTTACAATATGCGTTAAAAAATAAATTTTTTTATATTGGTGCTTTAGGAAGTAAAAAAACACATGAAAAAAGATGCTCAAGAATGATAGAAGCTGGTTTTAAAAAAGTAGAGTTGGAAAAAATAAATGGACCAATCGGTATTAAGTTGGGAGGAAAATCACCATCTGAAATAGCATTATCAATAATTTCACAACTAGTTTCTGAAAAATATAAAAATTAAATATAAATTTATTTATTGTGTTGATCGGTTTTGTGATTAATACTTTATTAATGAATGATAATCAAAAAAAAGAACTTCAATCAGCAGCTTTTGAGAGATTGTTAAAACATCTGGATGAAAGAAAAGATGTTCAAAATATTGATCTGATGAACCTTGCTGGGTTCTGTAGAAATTGTTTATCAAGATGGTTTAGAGAAGAAGGTGAAAAAAATGGAGTAAGCATGTCAGACTTAGAAGCTAGAGAGCATGTTTATGGAATGCCTTATTCTGAATGGAAAGAAAAATATCAAAAATAACTATTTTTCTTTAAGTCTTGGAAATAATTCAACAAAGTTACAAGGTTTGTGGTTGATATCTAATTGATGTTTTAAAATCCCATCCCATGCATCCGTTACACCTCCTGAAGAACCAGGTAATGCAAAAATATATTTACCATTGGATAAGATTGCACAAGCTCTAGATTGAATTGATGATGTACCAACCGTTTTTAAGCTAATTGTTCTAAAAACTTCTCCAAATCCAGGTATATGTTTGTCAGCAATCTCATCTAGTGCTTCAGGTGTAATATCTCTACCAGTTAAACCTGTACCTCCAGTCGTAATAATTACATCAATATCTTTGTTATTCGTCCAGTCTTTTAAAATTAATACAATATCCTCTTTATTATCTTTACAGATCTTTCTCACAATTAATTTATGATTAGCTTGAGCAATTTTATTTACAAGGATTGCACCTGATTTATCGTTATCAATTGTCCTGGTATCTGTTACAGTTAATAAAGCTATATTTACAATCATAATTTTCAAATGATTATACTAACAATATTTTTTTTTATAACAGCAATTTTTTATTCTAGTATTGGTTTTGGCGGTGGGTCCACTTATCTTGCTTTGATGTTAATTTGGGATGTCCCCTTCTATATTTTTCCAATTATAGCGTTAATTTGTAATATTATTGTTGTAACTGGTAATTCAATTAATTTTTCAAGAACAAAAAATATAAATTTAAGTTTACTTGTGCCTTATTTAATTGGATCTGTGCCTTTTGCTTTTTTTGGAGCCTCTATTTCGATTGATAAAAATTTATTTGAGATTTTACTTTTCTTTATTTTATTAATGGCAGGAGTTTTTTTATTATTTAACAGTAAATCTTTCGGTAGAAATCAGATTAAAATTAGACAAATCCCAAAGGTTTTTTCTATTATTATTGGTACAATTATTGGTTTTATATCTGGATTGGTAGGAATAGGTGGGGGCATATTTTTAAGCCCAATTTTATTTCTTCTGCGGGCCGGTTATCCAAGGCATATAACAAGCACTGCTTCTCTTTTTATATTGATTAATTCCATATTTGGTGTGGCAGGACAACTAACTAAAGACATGGTGTTTAATGAGTTTTTAAACTATTGGCCTCTATTTATTTCTGTTTTAATAGGTGGTCAAATTGGAAGTTTTCTTAATATTAAATTTTTATCAAATAAGATATTAGCTCTAATGACTTCTTTTTTAGTCATTTTTGTAGCGATAAGAATGGGATTAAGATTAATATCGTAATGTTGATTATAATATTTTTTAAGATATTTAAAGCTATATGAAAAATATAAAACCATTTGGTCCATCTATAGGAAAAGCAAAAATCTCAAAAAAGTTTTTAACTATTTTAAATAAAGAGATTGATAACAAAGTTTTAACAAAACATAATGATTATAGCTCTAAACTTGCTAGCCAAATTAAAAAAGAAATTAAAATTTCAAATAATTTTTTAAAAAAAAATCTAGAAAAAGAAATTAAAAAAAATATCAAAAATTTTCTTAAAAATGAAAAAATAAAAAAAGTTAAAGATATAAAAATATTAAATTTATGGGTAGTTAGCCAGTTTAAAGATGAATATAACCCAATCCATTATCATGATGGAGATTTATCTGGTGTTGGTTATTTAAAAGTTCCTAAAGGCATGACTGAAAATAAATTTTTAAAAAATAAAAAAAATGCAACAAATGGAACGATTGATTTTATAAACGGACAAAGAGGTTTTTTAAGCAAAAGTATTTTCAATATTGTGCCTAAAGAAAGAGATCTATTAATTTTTCCAAATTACTTAATGCACACGGCTTATCCTTTTAATATCAATGCAGAAAGAAGATCTTTTTCTTTTAATGCTAAAATTATTTTTAAAAAATAATGATTAGTAAAGATTTTTTTAATCAAACTAGAATATTAGATGGTGGGATGGGTCAAGAATTACTTGCTAGAGGAATGAAGCCAAATTCAACTCTATGGAGTGCTAATGCAATATTGGATGAAAATTACCATCAACTTGTTTTAGATACTCACATAGATTTCTTAAAAGCAGGAGCAGAAATTATTGTCACTACTACTTTTGCAACACGACAGAAACGTTTAAAAGAGAATAACCTTTTAGACAAATTTGAATATTTAAATCAAAAGGCAGGTGAAATTGCTCAAGAAGCAAAACAAAAATTTCCCAATACTTATGTTGCTGGCGGTATACCTCCCCAAAATTTAACATATGAAGCAGATGATAGAGATGAATTTGAAATTATAAAAAACTTTAATAGTCAAGCAAAAGCTCTTAATCCTTATATTGATTTTTTTTACTTTGATGTTTGGAGCAGTATTAAAGAAGTTAAATGTGGAATTGAAGCTGTGAAAGAATTTAAAAAACCTTATTTAGTTGGATTACATATATCTGAAGGAACGGCTTTACCTAGTGGAGATAAAATCAAGCAAATAAAAGACGTAATTGATGAAAATGCGCTAGGAGTAATGTTGTCATGTGTTTCTCCTGAAAATTTTGAGATAAATTTAAAAGAGTTAAAAAGTTTAAATATACCATTTGGTTTCAAATTGAATGGCTTTGTTACCACTAAACTGAGAGAAAGTTACACATCAGTTTTTTTAGGAAAAAAAACTAATCCGAATGAAATTTTAGGCAAAAGACAAGATTTAACACCAATTAAAATTCAAAAAATTGCCAAAAAATTTAAAGACGCTGGAGCAACTATTCTTGGGGGATGTTGTGAAACAAATCCTTCACATATAGAGGCAATTTCAAGAATTAAGTAACATTTTTATAATCTGCTTTTCTTGCTAAATATATTCCAATAAATACAGCTACTAAAGCAACTATAATTTTTGATGTAATTATTTCATTTAGAAATATGTATCCTAAAATAATTCCAAATATTGGAATTATATATGAAACTTGTGAATGAAATATAAGTCCATTTGTTTTTAAAATTCTAAATCTCAATAACCATGCTATACCAGTAGGGAAAATTCCTAAATATAGTACAGATATAATTGAGTCCATTGAAGGATTTGATGTCCAAGGTTTTTCAAAAATTAAAGTAAATGGAAGAAGTATAATTGTTGACCAAATTAAAATTGAACCTGTAACATTTTCGTTTTCTTTATTACTGATTTTTAAAGTTATTACTCCCCCAATTACATAACAAGTAGATCCAAGTAGAATTAAAAGTGCAGCAACAAAGTTATTTTCATTTATTAAAAAATTATCTGAAAATAAAAAAACTATTCCTGAAAAACCTATTAATAATCCAATAGTTTTTAATAAATTAAATTTTTCTCCTTTTAAAAAGAAGTGAGCAAGAACAGTTGAACTTAATGGTGTTGTAGACATTAAAATAGCAGCTAAGTTACTTTGCACAAAATTTACTCCATACGATATTAGTATGAATGGAATAGCTAAATTTACTAATCCTATAATTGCAAACCACTTCCAATCCTTAGAAAATGCTTCAACTTTTATATTTTTATAAAAACATAAAATTAAAATAGGTATTGCTCCTAAAAAAGATCTCAAAAAACCTATTGTGATAGGTCCAAATGAATATGTAGCAATCTTTATATTAAAAAAAGCAGACGCCCATATTAATGACAACAATGTCAACAACAAATAATCAACTAATTGTGGTTTTCTCATTCTGTTATTTCTTTTATTTCACCAGAGGTTAAAGTAATTAAATTTACAAAATTTATTTCAAAAACTGCATTAGGATGACCTGCGGCTGCAAAGATAGATGAAAATCTATTTAAGGTTTCATCAATAAAAATTTTTATTTTTATTAAATGTCCTATTGGAGATACACCGCCGATTGAATATCCAGTAACTTTTTTAACATCTTCTGGGTTAGCCATAGAAACATCTTTTTCATTTAAAATTTTTTTTAATTTATTCAATGAGCATTTTTTGTCTCCTGAAACTAAACATAAAACAAAACTATCCCCTGCTCTAATAAGTAAGCTTTTAACAATAGCTCCAACTTTACAACCTAAAGCTGTAGCTGCATCGTTAGCTGTTCTGGCAGTTTGTTCTAAAACAATCACTTTGAGATCTGGGTTAAATTGTTTTAATGATTTTTCTGCTCTTAAAACTGGCTCTTTATTTATTATTGAATTCACAAGTTTAATAAATTTATTATTTTAGTGACTAATTACACTACTTATGTGAAAATTGCATAGGTGTTATTTATTAAATAAGCAATATTTTTAGGTATTTTTTTGTTAATTAGGCCCAACAAAATTACATAGGAGACTAAATGAGTGCAAAGAACGTTTTGAAATTTATTAAAGAAAAAGATGCAGAATTTGTAGACCTAAGATTTACAGATCCAAGAGGAAAGCTTCAACACTTAACAATGGATGCTTCAATAGTTGATGAAGATATGTTGAATGAAGGCGTCTTTTTTGACGGTTCATCTATTGCCGGATGGAAAGCAATTAATGAGTCTGACATGATTTTAAAACCTGATACAGCAAGAATGTTCATGGATCCTTTTACGTCTCATAATACTGTAGTTTTGTTTTGTGACATTCTAGATGCAATTAAAAAAGATCCTTATGAAAGAGATCCAAGAGGTGTTGCTAAAAAAGCAGAAGAATATTTAAAAGCTTCAGGCATTGGTGATAAAGCATTTTTTGGACCTGAACCTGAATTTTTTGTTTTTGATGATGTGAGAATTAAAAATGATATGAATGAGTGTGGATTTAAACTAGATAGTAAAGAAGGTCCTTACAACTCAGGAAAAGAATATGAAAATGGAAATATGGGACACAGACCTCAAATTAAAGGAGGATATTTCCCAGTACCACCGGTTGATAGTGAACAAGACATGCGTGGTGAATATCTTAAAAATTTAAAAGAAGTTGGTATTAAAGTTGAGAAACATCACCATGAAGTAGCTCCTAGTCAGCACGAACTTGGAATGTATTTTGGAACTTTAGTTGATCAAGCAGATAACGTTCAATTATACAAATATGTTGTGCAAATGGTTACGCATTCATTTGGAAAAACTGCAACATTTATGCCAAAACCAGTTGCTGGTGATAATGGTTCAGGAATGCACATTCACCAATCTATTTGGAAAGGTGATACTCCAGTATTTTCAGGAGATGCATACGCTGGCTTAAGTGAAACGGCGCTACATTATATTGGTGGAATTCTTAAACATGCCAAAGCAATTAATGCTTTTGCTAACTCTACAACAAACAGTTACAAAAGATTAATACCAGGTTTTGAAGCACCAGTTCTTCTTGCATATTCAGCAAGAAATAGATCTGCTTCTTGTAGAATACCAATCACATTAAGTAAAAAAGGTGCAAGATGTGAGATTAGATTCCCAGATGCTGCTGGAAACCCATATTTAACTTTCGCAGCTATGTTAATGGCTGGAATTGATGGAATTAAAAATAAAATTCATCCAGGTGAGTCTTTTGATAAAGATTTATATGAATTACCACCTGAGGAAGTTAAAGCTATCCCAACAGTTTGTGGTTCTTTAAGAGAAGCGATGGAAAGTTTAGATAAAGATAGAGAGTTTTTAACTCAAGGCGGTGTCTTTACTGATGATCAGATTGATGCTTACATTGCTCTTAAGTTTGAGGAGATACACAAATTTGAACATGCACCTCATCCTGTAGAGTTTGAGATGTATTACAGTAGCTAATAAACTTTATTACTGTCTAGTTGTTGCAATTGTATTTTTGTTAACACCTTTTTTGACTACGTAATCTTGTGTGCCGTTTGCACCGGTTTCAACTTCTTTACGTAGTTCTTTAAAGAATGTTTTCTCCTTTAAAGAGTTTTTTAAGTTTTTAACAAGATTTTTAAACTCAAATTTGTTCATGTAGAATCTATACATTAGATATGCATATAATGCAATACAGATATGCAATTAATGGGATAATACAACTTACGATATTTTAAATGACTCCCCGCACCCACAACGCTCAGTTTCATTGGGATTATTAAACACAAATGACGAGGACAATTCCTCTTTTTTGTAATCCATTTCAGTGCCAAGCAGATACATAATAGCAGCAGAATCAACGAATACTTTCACACCCTTGTCCTCAATAACTTCATCGTTAGGATTTAACTCTTTTGTATACTCCATTACATAAGACATGCCTGCACAACCACCTGATTTAACTGATACTCTAACACCAATAGAATCTTTTTCAGCATTGGACATTATTTCTTTTATTCGTAATGCTGCGTTATCACTTAATTTAATTATCTGGTTCATTACAAATTCAATTCCAATTTTGCTGATTCTGACATCATATCTTTATTCCATGGTGGATCCCAAACTAACTCAAGATCAACATCCTCAATACCTTCAACTTGCATTGCGCCCTCTTTAACCTCTTTTGGTAAACTTTCTGCAACTGGACAGTTTGGAGTGGTTAGTGTCATTTTGATAATAGCAAACTTTTCATCTTTTACTTTAATATCATAAATCAAACCTAATTCGTAGATATTTACAGGTAACTCAGGGTCATAAATTTTTCTTATTTCCTCAATTATTTCATCTTTTTTTGTCATAATTTAATTCTCAGTTTTTACTTCCTCTGTTTTTTCATCAAAAGCCGAAACCATTGTATGCCAAGATAAAGTTGCACATTTAACTCTCATTGGATATTGCTTAACACCAGATAAACACATAAGTTTAGTTTTTTCATCTTCGCTCAAATACTCAGATTTTAATTCAGGATTTTCTTTAATCATGCCTAAAAAATCCTCAACTATTTCTTTAGCCTCATGTTCATTTTTTCCTTTAATCAAATCTGTCATTATAGAGGCTGAAGCCATTGAAATAGCACAACCGCTCCCTTCAAACGATGCATCTTCTACAATTTTTTGTCCATTTAGTTTTAAATAAACATGAACGTTATCACCACAAAGTGGGTTATTACCTTTAGCATCTTTATTAAAACCTTCCGTCTTTCTAAGATTTCTTGGATTTTTACCATGCTCCAATATAATTTCTTGATAAAGTTCTTTTAAATTCATTATAGATTAAATATTTTTTTACAGTTGTTTATCGACTGGTTTAGCTGATCTAAATCTTCTTTTGTATTATAAATACCAACTGATGCTCTTGCGCTTGCAGGAATATTTAATTTGTCATGCAAAATTTGACAACAATGATGACCAGCTCTTATTGCAACCCCATCTTCATCCAAAATAGTTGCTATATCATGAGGATGAACTCCTTCTATAGTGAACGATAATACACCTCCTTTATTTTTTGGATTTCCAATAAGTTTAACTGAATTATTTTTTTGTAATAGTTCTTGCCCATATTCAACTAAATTGGTTTCGTGCTTCATAACATTTTCTATACCAATACTTTCTAAAAATTTTATTGATTGATCAAAAGCAATTACTTGTGCTGTAGCCATAGTCCCTGCCTCATACTTATTGGGCAATTCACCATAAGAAATTCTATCTTTTTTAACTTCATTTATCATTCCACCACCACCTTGATATGGAGGTAATTCTTCTAGCCATTTTTTTTTACCATAAAGAACTCCTAAACCTGTAGGTCCATACATTTTGTGACATGAAATTGCATAAAAATCACAATCTAAATCTTGCATATCTAGTTTTAAGTGTGGTGCTCCCTGGCATCCATCAACTACAACTATTATTCCTTTTGAATGTGCAAGCTGGGTAATTTCTTTTACTGGTAGAATTGCACCCGTTACATTGGATAAATGAGTAATTGAAATTAACTTTGTTTTTGGAGTTATTTTTTTTTCTATTTCTTCAAGAGTAATTTCACCTTCATCGTTTATTTCAGCAAAATTAATTTTTATATTTTTGGATTTTCTTAAAAAATGCCATGGCACATAATTTGAATGATGCTCAAGTTCTGTAATCAATACTTCGTCACCTTCCTTTAAGTAACTTTGGCCTAATGTATTAGCAACTAAATTTAGTGCCTCTGTAGCACCTTTTGTAAAAACAATTTCATTTTTATCTTTAGCGTTAATATATTTTTGAACAGATGTTCTTGTACTTTCATATAAATTAGTAGCAGCAACTGCAAGATAATGAACACTTCTACCAACGTTTGAAAATTGTTTGGTATAAAATTCATTAATTCTATCCACAACTATCTTAGGTTTTTGAGATGAGTTTGCGCTATCTAAATAAACTAGATCATTATTTTGAATTTTTTGATCAAAAATTGGAAATTCTTTTTTTATCTGATCAATATTCATTCTTTAATTCCAATCATATTTTTTATTAAGTTTTTAATTTCTGAGTCAGTAATTTTTTCAACAACATCAAGCAAAAATCCATTGATTAATAGCTCTCTTGATTGTTGATAACTCAAACCTCTAGACATTAAATAAAATATAGAATCCTCATTTAAACTGCCTGAAGCTGAACCATGCGAACATTTAACGTCATCAGCATAAATTTCTAGTTCTGGCTTTGCGTTGAATTCAGACTCTTTATTTAATAATATCGCTTTACTCAACTGGTATCCATCAGTTTTCTGTGCATCTGAATTTACAAATATTTTTCCTTGATACACTGCTTTAGAACTTTCGTCTAAAACACTTTTAATTAGTTGAAAACTTTTTGTATTTTCAGTGAGATGATTAATTATTGATCTGATTTCGTGATGTTTGTCATTATTCAATGAAAAAACACCATTTACAAAAGCTGATGCATAAATTCCATTTAAATTACAATTTATCTCGTTTTTAGAAAAATTTGATCCAGAGGATAAAATAAATGTTTCAGATATACTATTCTTATCTTGATCGATATTGTTAAAAGAATATTTGATATTTTTATTTTCTAGTTTGTCTACTTTATAATTTTTTAAAACTGCATTTTCCTTTAATTCAAAGTTATAAAATATATTTAAAAAATTCTTTTCAGATGTATCATTAAACAAATCAATTAATCTTAATGAGCTATCTTTATCTAATTCAAAATTAAGTCGCAAGTTAATGTTTTTAGACCAAATTTTTGAATTTGTTGTATGATAAATAATAAGAGGTTTTACTAATTGATAACCTTTTTTTACTAATATTTTAAAACATTTCTTAGTAAAGGCATTGTTCAAGTCTGATAATGAATTGCTATTTTTAAATTCATTAATAGTTTCTGATTGATCAATTATTTCTATTTGATCTTTTTTTTCATAATCAAAATCAATTTTTTCAATTCTACCATTTATAAAAACTATTTTATTATGCTCTAATCCATCTACAAATACTGATGTATCGACTTTATTAGTAGATGCTTGATCGTTATAAAAACTAAGTTCTCCAATATTATTTTTTATTATTTGATTAAGATCTGAAAATCTCCAATCTTCTTCTTTTCTGCTTGGAAAACCTTTATCTAAAAAATTATCTAAACAAAATTTTTTTATTTCAATATCTTTTTGAGATAAACTTAAATTTTTTATACTATTATTAAAATCTTTTTGTAATTGTTCTTTCATTTAATTAAAATTTTCATATCCTTTTTTTTCTAATTCTAATGCTAAACTTGGACCACCTGATTTTACAATTTTTCCATTCATCAAAACGTGAACAAAGTCAGGTTTTATGTAATCAAGTAATCTTTGGTAGTGTGTAATAATTAAAAATGAATTATTTTTATCTCTCAATGTATTAACTCCATCTGCAACAATCTTTAAAGCATCAATATCTAAACCAGAGTCAGTTTCATCTAAAATTGATAGTTTTGGTGCTAACAACGACATTTGTAAAATTTCATTTTTCTTTTTTTCTCCTCCAGAAAAACCAACATTTAACTGTCTGTTTAATTTTTCTTCATCAAATTTTAATTCTTTAGATTTTGCCTTAACTAATTTTAGAAATTCAATAGCATCAAGCTCTTTCTCGCCTCTAGCTTTTCTCACAGCATTCAAAGAAGTTTTTAAAAATATATTTGTATTTACACCTGGAATTTCTAAAGGATATTGGAAAGCTAAAAATATGCCCTTGTGTGCTCTTTCCTCTGTTTCAAGTTCAAATAAATCTTTTTCTTCAAAAAGAACTTCCCCAGAAACCTCATATCCTTTTTTCCCAGATAAAATGTTGGACAATGTACTTTTTCCAGATCCGTTAGGACCCATAATTGCATGAACCTCACCAGGATTTATATCTAAGGACAGCCCGTTTAAAATAGACTTATTATCAATTGTTGCATTTAAATTATTTATTTTAAGCATTAGCCCACACTTCCTTCCAAACTGATACCTACAAGCTTTTGAGCCTCTACAGCAAATTCCATAGGCAATTGTTGTAATACTTCCTTGCAAAAACCGTTAACAATTAAACCAACAGCTTCCTCTGGATTTAATCCTCTTTGTTGACAATAATGTAACTGCTCTTCACTGATCTTGGATGTGGTTGCTTCATGAGCAATATTAGACTCAGAATTTTTATTTTTTATATAAGGAACAGTGTGAGCCCCACATTTATTACCCATCAATAAAGAGTCACACTGAGTATAATTAGTTGAATTTTTTGCTTTTGATGAAATATCAACCAAACCTCTATAAGTCATATCTGAACTGCCAGCCGAAATTCCTTTAGAAATTATTTTGCTTTTAGTGTTTTTACCTAAATGGATCATTTTGGTACCAGTATCAGCTTTTTGATGATTGTTAGTAATTGCTATTGAATAGAACTCACCAACAGAATTATCTCCTTTAAGTATACAACTAGGATACTTCCAGGTAATTGCAGAACCTGTTTCAACTTGTGTCCATGAAATTTTTGAATTTTTTCCTTTGCATAAACCTCTTTTTGTTACAAAATTATAAATTCCACCTTTGCCATCTTTGTCGCCTGGATACCAATTTTGAACTGTTGAATATTTTATTTCCGCATCATCAAGTGCAATTAATTCAACATTAGCAGCATGTAATTGATTTTCATCTCTCATTGGAGCCGTGCATCCTTCTAAGTAACTAACATAACTTCCTTTGTCTGCAATAATTAAAGTTCTTTCAAATTGACCTGTATTTGATGCATTAATTCTAAAGTAAGTTGATAGTTCCATTGGACATCTAACACCCTTTGGAATGTATACAAAAGAACCATCTGTAAAAACTGCTGAATTTAATGTTGCAAAAAAATGATCACTTGTTGGAATTACAGAACCTAAATATTTTTTGACCAATTCAGGATGATTTTGAATTGCCTCTGATATAGGACAAAATATAATTCCTTGTTTTGTTAATTCATCTTTAAAGGTAGTAGCTACAGAAACTGAATCAAATACAGCATCAACAGCTATTCCATTTAATCTCGCTTGCTCTTGCAAAGGAATTCCAAGTTTTTTATAAGTTTCTAAAAGTTTAGGATCCAGTTCATCTAAGCTCTTTGGCTTATCTTTCATGCTTTTAGGAGCAGAGTAATAATATAAATCTTGATAATCTATTTTTGGAAATTTAGGTTTCTGCCAATCTGGTTCTTTTAATACTTTAAATCTTTCAAAAGCTTTTAATCTAAACTCTAGCATCCATGTAGGTTCTTTTTTAATATTAGAAATAAATTTAATCACATCTTCATTCAAACCTTTTGGGGCTTGAATATTTTCTATATCTGTCGAAAAACCATATTTATAGTCTTTTAAATTATTTATCTCTTTTTGTCTGTTATCCATTCTAAATTCTTGTTTCTTTATTGTTATTTAATAAATCTTTTAAGCTTTTATTTTCAAAGAAGGTATTTATGTGAGTCTCTAACTCATCCCATAAATTATGGGTAATGCACTTTGTAGCTTTGCCGTTACATCCTTTTTTAGATTCTTTTTTACACTGAACAGTTTTTACTTTTTCATCGACTGCGTGAAAAATATTTGTTAACTTAATATCGTTCGGTTTTTTATTAAGAACATATCCTCCTTGAGTTCCTCTAATACTTTTGACAATTTCATTTTTTTTTAATTTAGAAAAAATTTGTTCTAAATAATCTAGAGATATGCCCTGTCTTAAAGAGATATCTCTTAGTGATACTGGATTGATATTATCAAACCTGGCTAAATCAACTAATGCCATTACAGCATATCTACCTTTAGATGTAAGTTTCATTTTTTACCCTTAAAATTGTGGGTTTTATATATATACCTGACTAAAATAGTCAAGTTTAGGGTTTAAAAAAAAACTAACATATTGTCGCTCACATGTGATAAACGTACATCTTTTTTGAGAATAATAATCAATATCGCTTATGGATAACAAAATTTTAGAGATATTTATACCTGGTCCTGCAGGGAGACTGGAGGCTAAATATTTTAAAAGTAAAAAAAATACATCACCAATTGCTCTAGTATTGCAGCCACACCCTCAATATGGAGGAACGATGAACAACAAAGTTGTAGTAGATACTTTTCATACTTTTATGGATAATGATTTTTCAGTTTGCAGAGTAAATTTTAGAGGTGTTGGTAAAAGTGATGGAGAATTTGATAATGGTCAAGGCGAACTTGCTGATGCAGCAGCAGCTTTGGATTGGTTAGAGAGAGAAAATTTTGATAACTCTCAATGCTGGGTGTCAGGATTTTCATTTGGATCATTAATTGCAATGCAATTATTAATGAGAAGACCAGAAATCAACAGATTTATTGCTATTTCACCTCAACCAAATGTTTATGATTTTTCTTTTTTATCTCCATGTCCAACTTCGGGTTTAGTTGCTTATGGTAAAAAAGATGAATTAGTGCCAGTAGAATATATTACTGAACTTGACAAAAGATTGAGTGCACAAAAAGGCATTAAAGTAGAATTTAATGCAATATCTGAAGCCAATCATTTTTTCTCGAAAACAAGTGATTCTTTAATTAAACATGTTGATAAATATATAAAAAAAGAAACAGCGCTTTATTAAAAGTTTTCTACTAATTTTCCACCAACTGTAAAATTTCTACATCCAGTTGTTGTGCTAAAAGAAATTGGTAAACTTAAAAATGATCTTATAGCTAAGAATGCAAATGCCTGGGACTCAATATAATCACCATTTAAATTATAATTATCTATAATTTCCAAAGTAATATTATGTTCGTTTGATAGATAATTTTTAATACAATCAATTAAATTAATATTTTTTCTACCGCCTCCGCAGAGTAAAAATGTAATATTATTCTTTTGACTAATATATTTTAATCCTTCTGCTATAAGATATGCTGTAAAATCTGTTATAGTAGCACAACCATCTTCTAAAGATAAACCTCTTGCAAAGGATACATCGAAATTTTTAATATCCAACGACTGAGAGTAAGAATTTATTTTAAAATTATCTATTGCCTGGTTTAGAATTAATTGATCAACTTTTCCTACTTTAGATAGTTCACCATTTGTATCAAATTTTTTATTAGAATTATTTCTTACCCATTCATCAATTAAACAATTACCAGGACCTATATCAAAAGCAGAAAGATTATTATGAAAATTGTCTGAGTCACTAATAACTTTTGTAACATTTGCGATACCACCAATATTTAAGAAACCTATTGGAAATTTAATGTTAAAATTTTGATTAATTTTTTTTGATAAAATTTTATGAAAAACTGGTGTTAAAGGTGCGCCTTGACCATTATTTTGAATATCCGCTTGTCTAAAATCATATATGACTTTTTTTTTGACTATTTGAGATAACAATTTCCCATCTCCTAATTGATTAGTAATTTTCTCATGTGGGTTATGAAAAATTGTTTGACCATGAAAACCTATCAAATCAATTGGATCTCTATATTTTCTTAATGTTTGATTAACTGCATCAGCATGAAAGAGAGTTAAATTCCGCTCTAATTCTCTTAATTTTTTCGAATTTTGTAAAAGATCTGTCTTTGTTAAGACTAAATCTCTTAATCGAACTAACTGATCCTTAAAATTTTTATCATACTCATAATAATCATCTAAAATGTTTGAAAATTCATTGTATCCATCTGAACTAATTATAGATAAATCAATACCATCCATAGATGTTCCGCTCATTAGTCCAATTGCAGTATATAATTTTTTTTTCATTAATATGTTTTTTAAAAAAAATTTGTATATTGTAACTATAAACTTATGAATAAATTTTTAAAAGAATTTAAAGATAGAGGTTTTTTCTATCAATGTACAAGTGAAGATGAATTATCTAAACAATTAGATAAAGAAAAGATTAATGGTTACATAGGTTTTGATTGTACAGCTGAAAGCTTACATGTAGGTAGTTTGTTGCAAATAATGTGTTTACGGTTACTACAAAAAAATGGACATCGACCAATAGTTTTACTTGGTGGAGGAACCACAAGAATTGGGGATCCGTCTGGTAAAGACAAAACTAGAAAAATATTAAGTGAAGAAGAGATTGAAAAAAATATTAAAAATATCAAAAATATTTTAAAAAAATTTTTAGATAATGACGATCCAAACACAAAACCAATATTTGTAAATAATTATACTTGGCTTAAAGATTTAAATTATATTTCTTTTTTAAGAGATATTGGAAAACATTTCACTATAAATAGAATGCTAACATTTGATAGCGTAAAACTCAGATTAGAAAGAGAACAATCTCTAAGCTATATGGAGTTTAATTATATGATTTTACAAGCATATGATTTTCTTGAATTAAATAAGAAAGAAAATTGTGTCTTACAAATCGGAGGATCAGATCAATGGGGAAACATTGTTAATGGTGTTGAGCTTATTAAAAGATATTCTAATAATCAAACCTTTGGTCTAACAACTCCCTTAATTACACTAGCAACTGGTGCTAAAATGGGAAAAACTGAAAATGGGGCTATCTGGTTGGATGAAAAATACTTATCATCTTATGATTATTGGCAATTTTGGAGAAACACTGATGATAAAGATGTAATTAAATTTTTAAAAATGTTTACTGAAATTGAAATTAAGGAAATAGAAAAATTCAAAGATCAAGATATAAATGAGTTAAAAATACTACTTGCTAATAAAAGTACAGAAATATTGCATGGAAAGGAAGCAGCTAAAAATTCTGAGCAAGCAGCAAAAGAGGCTTTTTCTGGAAATACTTTGGGTTCGAACTTACCTAAAGTTAATATTCAATTAAATAAAATAGAAGAAAAAATAAATATAGTAGATCTTGTTTTGTTATCTAAATTAGAAAACTCGAAAAGTGAAATCAGAAGACTTATAAAAGGGAATGCGATTAAAATAAATGACAATGTTATTTCAGATGAAAAATTTGAAATCAGTAAAAATTTATTTAAAGAAAACTATCTTAAACTTTCCCTTGGAAAAAAAAGGCATATAAAAATAGAATTAAATTAATTTTTTTTAATTTTCTCTAAAGTTCTTGTGATAAATCTTGGTGTTAAGGTTTTAATAGGATTTACTGTAGTTTCTAAATCTTTAGGAGGGCCTTTAATTTTAAAGCTTACTCCAAAAACACCATCGCCCACTTTCTTTCCAATCAATAAATCTCCAAGTAAAGGTATTGAAGCAATAGATCTGTTGATTGTTGTAGCTGGAACTAAGGTTCCTTTTAAGCTGATTAATTTATTCTCCTCAATGTATCCTTCCAATAAAATCGATATTGCTGGACCAATTGCGTATAACTCTTGGATTTTCATAAGTTTATCTTGATTGGTAAAATTCATTTCAAAATCTGTAAATCTAATACCCTCGCCTGTGAGCAGGTCAGCTATACCTTGAAGAGATGCAAGAGCTAACAATTTGGCTAACACTGGAATTTCTTTAACTTTAAAATTATCAATTACCAATTTAGAAGTTGAAACTCCGTCTTTTTTTAAGGAGTAAAAGTCTAAATATCCTTTTCTATCATCTTTAAAACCTTTAATAAATTTATATCTATCTACTAGTGGTTTTGCCTTAGATGAAAAAAGAGTGGTAATTTGTTCACCTTGATCATTTGTTCTAATTGTAAATTTTATATTTTGTGAATTGCTATAAAAAGCCAAAATATCTGCTTCTTCTACTTTATTGTTAATAATGTTTATCTTTCCTTTTAAATCTTTAACAAAGTATACTTCATCAAAATAAACTTCATCTAAATTTAGGTCTATGCTTATGTTTTTTTCGAAAAGAT
>CACKZH010000006.1 GCA_902604575.1 uncultured Pelagibacteraceae bacterium | reverse complement strand
TTCTGATACCTGTTTAACTTCATCATCTACTTTTTCAGGATTTTGTTTTTTTTCCTCTTTTGTTTCAACCTTTTTTAAAGTTTTGTCTGGAAGTGGAATTGCTTCAGGTGTTTCATTATCTATTTTTTTATTATTTTGATCAGGAGCCAAAACGGTTTTTGTTTTCGTTTTTTCTACTTTTTTTGGTGGAGCTTGTTCTGAAACAAGCTTTTTTTCTTTCTCTTTTACTTTCTCAATTATTTTTTTAGCCTTAGGTGCAAATGGAATATTAGTTTTTTCTGCGATTTGAATTAACTCAACTGATACAATTGGTGGAATATCGAGTGGTTTCTTTGCCAAAAAAGGTAAGCTTAGAGCTGTAATAAAAATTAACAAAGCATGTAAAGCAGAAGAAATTATTAAACTTCTATTCACTTTAATTACCTTTGTTTATATGGTTCTGAAATCAATGCTACTTTAGTAAAACCAGATCCTGACAGTAATCCCATTATTTCTAAAACTCTTCCATAATTTATAGTTTTATCACCCCTGACATAAATTCTGGTATCCGTTCTATTTTTTGAAACTGCTAAAACCTTTGCAATAATATTATCGTATTCAACTTTTGCTTCTTGAATAAAAATTTCACCTTTTGCATTAATTGAAAGTGTTAAAGGTTCTGTCTCTTCTGGCAAAGAGTCTGCTGAACTTTCTGGCAAATCAACTTGAACACCAACAGTTAACAATGGTGCAGTAACCATAAAAATTATCAATAATACAAGCATTACATCCACAAAAGGAGTAACATTTATTTCACTCATTGGTTCTTTGGAAGAACGATTTAGTTTAAATGCCATTTAAATAATTGTTAAAAATCTTTTTGAAAAATTTTCTAATTTTTCTGAATATTTTTTGGCATCATTGTTAAATTTATTGTATGCCACTACTGCTGGTATTGCAGCCAATAGACCAAGTGCTGTTGCAAATAAAGCTTCGGCTATTCCCGGCGCGACTATCGCAAGACTTGTGTTTCTTGAAATAGCTATAGATTGAAAAGAATTCATAATTCCCCAAACAGTTCCAAACAATCCAATAAATGGCGCGGTTGAGCCTACTGTTGCCAAAAAAGTAAAACCTTTTTCAATTTTTGTCATTTGTTTTTCTATTCCAGCTTCTAGAGATGCACTCATTCTCTCACTAATATTGGTTCTTGTTTTTTTCTTAAGTAATCCTTCCATTGCATCTTGAAACACAAGTGACATTGGATCCTCAAGTTTACTAGGTAAACTATTATAAAAAGTTTCGGCAGATTTAGAATCCCAGAATTTTTCCTCAAATTCTTCTGAAGATTTAGTTATTTTTTTAAATAAACGAAACTTTTCAATAATTACAGCCCAAGAGTATATTGAGCACAATATTAATATAATCATTACAGACTTGACAATTATGTCTGCTCTAAAAAATAAACTGAATAATGAAAAATCAGTGTTTGTTCCTAATTCAACTGCTTTTGCTGTTATATCTGCTTCCATACTTACTCTTCACACGTAAATGTGTCATGATTTTGTCTATAAATTTAAATTGATTATTCTTCTTTTTGATAAGTTTCGTAGAAAAAACTAGCTATAAGAATAGCATCTGCTTTGTTATTATCTTTCTTTTTTGATAATTGCGATGAAAAATATGGAAAAATTTCAATAGCTCTTGTTCTGCTCGCATCTTTTTCTGAATTAATAAGATTAAAATATTTTTTCCACTTAGCAGGCCTAACATAGTAAACAGGTAAATGCATTGCGCTGCATATCCCTTTTAAAATACCAAAAGATTGACCAAAATTAAACATACTAGTAACGCCTTGGCCAGGCATTGCAGAAACTTGTTCAATTACAACCTTTATATCTTTTTTATCAAATTTGTTTATCCTTTCACTAATTTCATTAAATATTTGAGCACCATTTACTTGTCGTTTATTCTTCTTGCCATCTGTCATGGTTGGCATTTCAATTACGTCTTTTATTATACCGTCCTGAAAAAAACAGATTGAACCTGAGATGCCTGGATCAATTCCAATAATTATCATTAAATACCACCCAAATTAACGTTAGAATAAACGCTCTGAACATCTTCATCTTCCTCAAGAGTTTCTAAAAAATCTACAACACTATCTTTATTATCTTTATTTACTTCAACACTATTTAACGGTACCCATTCAATTTCTGTAGAAATAAAATTCACTATAATTTTCTCAAGATTTTTTTTTACATTATATATTTCGCCCATTTGACACTGGACCTCATGATAATAATCATACGACAAACATTCAGCAGCTCCTGACTCAATCGCTAAATCTAAAATTTTTTCATCAGAAATCTCTTTTTTATCAATTTTGATTATACCTAATTGTTGAAAATTATGAGATGCTGAACCTTGAGTTCCTAAGCTCCCGCCACTTTTTTGAAAAATAGTTCTAATATTTGATGCTGTCCTATTTTTATTATCTGTTAAAGTTTCAACTATAACAGCAATCTTTTCTGGTCCAAACCCCTCATATCTTAAATTTTCAAAATTAGCTCCTGTAGCTGCAGAAGATTTATCTATTGCTCTTTCAATATTATCTTTAGGCATATTTGCAGATCTGGCAGCCTGTACTGCAGATCTTAGTCTGGGGTTCATTGCCGGATCTTTGTCACCAAGTTTTGCAGCAACAGTAATCTCTTTAGATAATTTTGAAAATATCTTTGATCTTTGCTTATCAGCCTTACCTTTTTTATGTTTTATTCCTGCCCAATGTGAATGTCCTGCCATGATCTTTAAATATTTTTTAGTTGATTTCCGTATACATAGCTTTTGATATCTATTGCTAAACCTGTTTTTATATCACAATCTACTATAACACCACACAAAGTAGCGTCTCCAGTAGCAGGAAAGTGTTTCACTGAATTCTTTTTTAAAAATCTATTTAAAGAATTTTCTTTATTCATTCCAATCACTGAATCATAATCCCCACACATACCTGCATCGGTTTGATATCCAGTGCCATTATTGAGTATTCTGGCATCATTTGTTGGAATATGAGTATGAGTTCCAACCACAAGAGTTGCCTTTCCATCAAATAGATGTCCTATAGCATTTTTTTCGCTAGTAATTTCCCCATGGAAATCAACTACAAGTAAATCAAAATCCTTTTTCATTTCATTTTCTTTTAAAAATTTTTGAGAAGCTTCAAAAACATCCTCACATTTTTTCATAAAAACATTACCCATCAAATTAAGAACTCCAATTTTAATATCATTCTTTGTGTTATAAATCTGAAAACCTTTTCCTGGTGCGGGTTCAAATAAATTTTTAGGTCTTAATAATCTTTCTTCTTTATCAATAAATTCCATTATTTCTTTTTGATCCCAAACATGATTGCCGGTTGTGATAACATCAGCTCCACAATTAAAAAAATCCCTACATATTTCTTTAGTTAACCCTACACCTTGAGATGCAGCATTTTCACCGTTTACAATTACAAAATCGATTTTATTTTTTTCAATTTCATTTAATAAATTGTTTGTTAATTTAGAACATCCTGAAATTCCAACAACATCTCCTAAAAATAAAATTCTCATTGTATAATTTTTTTTTCGGTTACTATTAAATCGAGTTTCTTATCATGCTTATTGATAGGTACTTTTTTTATTTCCTGATATGAAAATCCTAATCCAATTTTAAAAATTTTTTTAATTTTAGATATTTTTTCTAAATAGCGATCATAAAATCCTCCACCGTAGCCTAATCTATTCAAATCATAATCATAAGCTACTAAAGGAACAAATATTATATCTGGATAAATTTTCTTTCCTAAAGTTGGCTCAGCAATTCCATACTTATTAATTTTTAAAGGATCTTTATTTGTCCATTCAAAAAAATCCATTTGGTTATTTTCTCTAATTATTGGTAAGGAAATATTAGCTCTTTTGTTTCTTAAAAAATTAAGCATGCCTAAGTCATCAATCTCATGATTACAAGGATAATACCCTCCTACATATTTGAAACTAATTTTATTTTTTTTTAAAAATTGATAAATTCTGTACTGATAGAGACTAAGTTTTTTATACGAATTTTTTTTTCTAAGATTTAAAATTTTAATTCTTAGCTTGGATTTGCTCACAAACCTACTTCGATATATTTTCTAATTTTGCTTTTTTTACAAAATTTGATATTTGATCAGTAGCTTCATCAATTAAATTTTCGTATTTTTTTTGATTATCACCAATTTCTTTTTTTAAATTTTCATGATCAAGATTTAGTTTTTCAATTTCAGTTTCTTTAGTGTCTCTGTAATCATAAATTAGAGACTTTAGTTCTTTAAATTTGTTTGATAGATCGTTTAATTCTTCCTTTTTTTGATCTACTTTTTTTTTAGTTTCGTAATATTCATCCATTATTTTTACGGCTGTAATTAATAAAAGTTTATTTTCACCTAGATTACCCAAATCATTTTTTAAATTATTAAACTTTTTGTTAATCTGAATTAATAATTCTTCTAAATGCTCCTCTTGTCCATCTTCACAAGCAAGCAAAAACTCTTTATTGTTAAATTTTATACTTACATTTGCCATTTATCTATTTCATCCAATAGTGTGTCAGTTTCTTGATTAAGTTCATCAATTTTTTCTGAAAATTCGATTTGTTTTCTTTCTTCAAGCTTTTCTTTATTTTTTAAATCCTCAAGTTTTTTTGAAAGATTTTCATATTCCTCAAGCAAAGTTTTATATTTTTCCTCAATTTGTGTTTTTTCAATTTCTAATTGATTTTGTTTTGTGCTGAAATTTTCAATATTTTTTTGCAATTCAGGATTTGTTAGATCTAAATTTTTTAATTCTTCCAATGCCATGTTTAATTTTTTTTCTTTTTCGTCTATAGAATTCATATATATATGTTTATATTATTAAATAGATTCTTCTTAGTCTAGTCAGGATAATTTTGAGTAAACTACACAACGATTTAGCTAATTGCATCAGATTTTTATCAATTGATGCTGTTCAAAAGGCAAATTCAGGTCACCCAGGAATGCCTATGGGTATGGCAGATGTTGCAACAGTGCTATTTAAAAAATTTTTGAAATTTAATCCAAAAAATCCAGATTGGTTAAATAGAGATAGATTTGTTTTGTCTGCTGGTCATGGTTCTATGCTTCTATATTCTTTGCTTTACCTAACGGGGTATAAAAGCATATCAATTAATAATATTAAAAAATTTAGGCAGCTAAATTCTATTTGTGCTGGACATCCTGAATATCATCCAAAAACAGGTATTGAAACTACAACAGGTCCTCTTGGACAAGGCATATCTAATGCAGTTGGTTTTGCAATCGCTGAGGAAATTTTAAAAAATAAACTAGGTAAAGATTTAATAAATCACAAAACTTATGTTTTAGCTGGCGATGGATGCTTAATGGAAGGAATAAGTCATGAAGCGATGAGTTTAGCGGGACATTTGAAGCTTAAAAATTTAGTTATGCTATTTGATAACAATTCAATTTCAATTGATGGTCCAACAAGTCTCGCCGTTTCAGATAATTTTAAAAAAAGATTTGAAGGATATGGTTGGGATTATATTTCTATTAACGGTCATGATGAAAAAGAAATTTTTAAAGCACTAAAAAAAGTTCAGAAAGCTAAAAAACCTACTGTGATTTCTTGCAAAACAAAAATTGGATATGGTTCTCCTAATAAATCAGGAAAGGCATCATCCCATGGAAGTCCATTGGGGGCAGATGAAATCAAGCTTGTAAGAAAAGACTTAAATTGGAAAAGCAAACCTTTTGATATACCAAATCAAATTTTAAAAGATTGGAGAAAAATTGGCCAAAAAGGTGAAATTTTAGAAAAAAAATGGAACAAAATATTTAAACGAAAAAAAATAAAATTTAATCAAACTTTAAAAAGCAACATCACGAGAGCGCTTAAGAACGAAAAAGAAAATGCAATTAAACAACCAAAAAGTTTAGCTACTAGAAAATGTTCAGAAATGACTTTGAGTGCATTAACAAAAGAAAAAAATAATTTAATTGGTGGTTCTGCTGATTTAGCAGGATCAAACAATACTAAAACCAAAAACCATAAAATAATTAAACCTGGAGATTTTACTGGAGACTACATTCACTACGGGGTGAGAGAACATGCAATGAGTGGCATTATGAATGGTATTGCACTTCACAGCAATCTAATTCCTTATGGTGGTACTTTTTTAATATTTTCTGATTATTGTAAACCTTCGATTAGATTATCAGCATTAATGAAAAAAAGAGTCATTTATATAATGACTCATGATTCTATTGGTCTGGGAGAAGATGGCCCTACTCATCAACCTATAGAACAGCTTTCAGGCTTACGCGCTATACCTAACTTAAATGTATTTAGGCCAGCAGATAGAATTGAAACTATAGAATGTTGGGAGCATGCATTAGAAAGCTCAAAAACACCTAGCGTGCTATCTTTAACAAGACAAAATTTAAACCCAGTTAGAAAAGTATCCTCAAATAAAAACTTATGCTCATTAGGCGCTTACGAGGTTTTACGAACAAATAAAAAAATTAATCTAACAATATTAGCGAGTGGATCTGAAGTTAATCTAGCAATAGAGGCTAGCCATAAATTAGCCAAAGATAAAATATATTCCAAAGTGATATCAATGCCTTGTATGGAACTTTTTGAATTACAATCAAAATCTTATAAAAATAAAATTTTAGATGAAACAAGATTTAAAATATCGATTGAAGCTGGATCAAGTGATTGTTGGAAAAAATATGTAGGTGATAATGGTATCGCTTTTGGAATTGATGAATTTGGCAAAAGTGCACCCTACAAAGATATTTATAAATATTTTGGACTAGAGAGCACGAACATTAAGAATATTACTAAAAAAATTATTAGAAAAATAAAATGACAATTAAAATTGGAATTAACGGGATGGGCCGGATTGGTCGTATGGTTGTTAGATCAATTTTCGAAAGTAAAAATAAAAAATTAAAAATTAATCATATAAACAATAGGTCAAATTCAGAAACTACATCTAAATTAATCAAATATGATTCTATACATGGCAAATTTAACGCTGATTTAGATTTTGATACAAATCATTTAATAATTAATAAAAATAAAATTACATTTTCTCAAGAAACAAAAATTGAAGACATTAATTGGAAAAAACATGATGTTGATTATGTATTTGAATGTACTGGAAAATTTAATTCAAAAAAAAAACTTCTTGCCCATATAAAAAATGGTGCAAAAAAAGTGATCGTTTCTGCTCCATGTAAAAATGCTGATAAAACAATAGTATTTGGTGTTAATGAAAATATAATTACTAAAGAAGATGAAATAATATCTGCCGCATCATGCACTACCAATTGTCTAGCACCAGTAACCAGCGTTCTTGATAAAAATTTTGAAATTAAAAAAGGTTTTATGACTACAATTCATGCATTTACTAGCGATCAAAGAATTTTAGATAATTCTCACAAAGATCCAAGAAGAGCAAGATCTGCAAGCCAATCTATAGTTCCTACTTCAACAGGAGCTTCGAAAGCAATAGGAGAAATAATACCAAACCTTAAGGGGAAATTAGAGGGTATAGCGATGCGAGTGCCTACTCCTAATGTTTCTCTTGTTGAATTAGTTTTTTGTACAAAAAATGATATTAGCATAAAAAAAATTAATGACGTGCTTGAAAAGGCATCTAAAAATAAATTAAAAAATATCTTAGAAGTTACTCATGAAAAATTAGTATCTATAGATTTTAATCATCATCCTGCTTCTGCTATAGTAGATGCTTCTTTAACAAATGTAGTTGGAAGTAAAATGGGTAAAATATCAGCCTGGTATGATAATGAATGGGGCTTTTCTAATAGAATGTGTGATATCGCTGAAACTTTGCATAAAATCTCTTAATGAGAAGCATTATAAACGAAAAAAATTTAAATAATAAAAAAATATTATTAAGGCTAGATTTAAATGTTCCCTTGGAAAGAGGCAAGATAACAGACACAACAAGAATTGATAAGATTCTTCCTACTTTAAATTTTTTAATTAAGGAAAATGCAAAAATTATAATTTTATCTCATGTGGGAAGACCAAAAGGTAAAATTGTTAAAGAACTATCCCTAGAGCCAATTTGTAAGGAGTTACAAAATAAATTAGGGAAAAAAGTAAAATTAATTACTGAAAATATTAAAGAAATAAAAAGCAAAAATTTCTTAAATAATTATAATGATGAAATTTTAATTTTAGAAAATATTAGATTTTATTCTGAAGAGGAACAAAATGATAATAAATTTGCCGAACTTCTATCAAGTCTTGGAGATATATATGTAAATGAAGCTTTTTCTTGTTCACATAGAGCTCATGCTTCAATTAATGAGATTCCAAAATTTTTGCCCTCGTTTTCTGGATTACAGTTAGATTTAGAAGTGAATGCGCTTAATAAAATAATTTCTGATATCACTAGACCAATTACTTGTATTATTGGAGGGTCTAAAATTTCAACTAAAATTAATGTTATTAAAAATTTAATTACTAAATTTGACAATATTATAATTGTCGGTGGTATGGCTAATAATTTTATAGAATATTTTGGAAATAGTGTTGGAAAATCTATTAAAGAAAGAAATTGTGATAAAATAGTTAAAGAAATTATATCTCTTTCAAAAAAAGAAAAATGTAAAATAATCTATCCAGAAGATGTAGTTATATCTAAAGATTTAAATGGATCTCCTCAAAAGAAAGAATGTAGCAAAATATTGTCTGATGAAATGATATTAGATATTGGTCCAAAAACTATAAAAAAAATAACAAAAATTATTGATAACAGTAAAACAATACTCTGGAATGGACCCGCAGGATATTTTGAAAATCCAAATTTTGCTTATGGAAGTATTCAAATTGCAAAGAAAATAATTGAAAATAATAAAGCAAACAAAATTTTTTCAGTTGTTGGTGGTGGAGACACAGTTTCTTTATTAAATAATTTAAATGCTCTTAATAAGTTTAATTTTGTTTCAACTGCAGGTGGAGCATTTTTAGAATATCTTGAAGGCAAAAACCTTCCTGGTATAACCGCATTAAATTAAAATGTCTGAATTAAATAAAATTGCACTTAAAATAATTTCCGATGGCAAGGGTATACTTGCTGCTGATGAAAGCAATGGAACTATGACAAAAAGACTTGAAGCAGTAAATGTAAAATCAACCCAAGAAAATAGGCTTGCCTTCAGAGAAATTCTTTTTTCTTCGGATGGAATGAAAGATTTCATAGGTGGTGTTATTCTATATGATGAAACTATAAATCAAATTTCGAGCACGGGAAAATCAATACCAGATTTAATATCTAGTTCAGGTGCAGTTCCTGGAATTAAAGTTGATACTGGTGCAAAAGATTTAGCAAATTCCCCTAAAGAAAAAATTACAGAAGGATTAGATGGCCTTAGAGATAGATTAAAAAAATATTATGATCTTGGAGCAAGATTTACAAAATGGAGAGGCGTCTATTCTATTAGTGAAAAATATCCAAGCAAACTAGCAATTAGTAGTAATGCTCATGCACTTGCTAGGTACTCAGCACTAGTTCAAGAAAGTGGAATGGTTCCAATAGTGGAACCTGAGGTATTGATGGATGGGAACCATCCTGCTGAAGTTTGTTTAAACAAGACATCAGAGGTAATAAAAAAGTGTTTTGAGGAATTAATTTTACACAAAGTTGATCTCTCAGGTATAATATTAAAACCTAATATGATTTTGTCTGGCATCCTATCGGAAAATAAAATTTCTAGTGAAGAAGTTTGCATCAAAACTTTAGAATGCCTTAAAAATTCCGTGCCCAATGAGGTTCCTGGAATAGCTTTTTTATCTGGAGGTCAATCTGAAATTGAAGCTACAGAAAATTTAAATTTAATTAATAAAAATAACAATACAAATTTTATAATGACCTATTCATATGGAAGAGCTCTTCAGCAAAGTGCTTTAAAAGTTTGGTCTCATGATATTAAAAATATAGAGGCAGCTCAAACTACTTTTAATCATAGAGCTAAAATGTGTACCTTAGCTGCTCAAGGAAAATGGTCTAGCGAACTTGAAAATAAATAAAAAAAAATTTATTTATCTTATTTCTCCTAATAAAATACTTAATTCTTTTTATAAAAATCTAAAGTTAGTTTTAAAATCTGGAAAAGTAAGTTTTTTTCAGCTCAGGCTTAAAAGTTACTCTAGGAATAAGAAAATAATAATTGGTAAAAAGGTTAAAAATATTTGTAAAAAAAATAAAGTAAAATTAATAATTAATGATGACCCTTTGCTTGCTTTAAAATTAGATGCAGATGGCTGCCATCTAGGTCAAAAAGATATGAATATTAAGATAGCAAAAGAAATACTTGGTAAAAAAATTATAGGAATTACTTGTCATAATTCTATGGATTTAGCAAAAAAAGCAGTTAAAGCTAAAGCTGATTACATTGCCTTTGGTGCTTTTAATCAATCTAAAACTAAAAAAACTAAGTATGTTGCCTCAGTAAAGATTTTAAATAAAGTTAAAAAATTCACAAAAACTCCAACAGTAGCTATTGGTGGAATTAATGACGTTAATTACAAAAATCTGTTATTGAATAATGCCAATTTTTTAGCTATTTCAAGCTACATTTGGAAAAATAAAAATTATAAACCTTTACAAGCTATAGAAAAATTAAAATGAAAATTAATGCTGGAGAAATAAGAGTTGGAATGCTCTTAGAATATAAAAATGACTTATGGCAAGTTTTGAAAACCCAACATGTAAAACCAGGAAAGGGTGGAGCGTTTGCTCAAGTTGAAATGAAAAGCTTAAATAAAAATACAAAGTTAAATGAAAGATTTAGATCAAGTGAAACAGTAGAAAAAGCATCATTGGAGGAAACGACTTTCAATTATCTTTATAGTGATGAAGCTAATTATTTTTTTATGGATCCAAAAACGTTTGAACAAATAGAAATAAAAAAAGAAACTGTGGGTGATAAGGGTAAACTTTTAACTGAAAACCTACAAGTTTCTGTAAGTTTTTATAATCAAAACCCACTATCAATTGAGTTACCTAACCAAGTACATTGCAAAATTGAAACTACTGATGCAGCCCTTAAAGGACAAACCGTTTCATCATCTTACAAGCCAGCAACTCTTGATAATGGTTTAAATATTCAAGTTCCTCCGTTTATTGAAGCAGGTGATGAAATTGTAGTTGATACTAGAAATTTAGAATACATTAAAAAAATCTAAAATGATCTCTATATCTTCAAATTTAAATATTATGATCAAAGCAGCTGAAAAAGCCTCAAAGTCTGCAATAAGAGACTTTGGAGAAGTTGAGAAACTACAAGTATCTAAAAAAGGACCCAGAGATTTTGTTACAAAAACTGACAAACATGTTGAAAAAATTTTAATTGAGGAACTTTCTAAATCAAAAAAAAATTATTCTTTTTTATCAGAAGAAATTGGTTCAATTGAAAACAAAGATAAAGATAATATTTGGATTATCGATCCAATAGATGGTACTACAAATTTTCTACACGGTATTCCTCATTTTGCAATTTGTGTGGCTCTAGAATCAAAAAAAGAGATAGTTAGTGGTTTAATTTATGATCCTATTAAAGATGAAATGTTTTATGCGGAAAAAAATAAAGGATCATATCTAAATAATCAAAGATTACGAGTATCAAACAAAAATTTAATAGATGAATGTTTGTTTTCAAGTAATCACGAAGGTGTCAAATTCAGCAATTTAAATATGAGATATAGCGGATGTGCAGCTTTAGACTTGGCTTATGTAGCTTCGGGTAGATTAGATGGTTTTTTTCATAATAAAATTAATATTTGGGACGTGGCAGCAGGAGCCTTGTTGGTAGAGGAGGCAGGTGGGATAGTGAATGATTTGGATAAATTCGATCATAATAATATAGATATTCGAGCATCAAGTGGGGCAATTAATGATAAAATGCTTGAAAATTTAAAGAACTTTTAATTGTGTTCTAAGTTTCTTTTGCTATAAGTCTCGATATGAAAAAAGACATACATCCAAACTACCACACGATTAAGGTTGAAATGACTGATGGCACTCAATTTGAAACTAAATCAACTTGGGGTGCTGAGGGAGATATATTAAAATTAGAAATAGATCCAAAATCTCATGCAGCTTGGACTGGTGGAAAGCAAAAGTTAATGGATAAAGGTAGAATAAGTAAATTTAATAAAAAATTCCAAAATTTTAAATCAGAAAAAAATAGCTAAATGTCAAACGCACCATTAATGCCGATGGCAACTGCCGTATGGTTAGTAGAAAATACTACGTTAACTTTCAAACAAATCGCTGATTTTTGTAAATTACATGAGGTTGAAATACAAGGAATTGCAGATGGTGAAGTGGCAAAGGGTATTAAAGCATATAATCCCATTATATCTGGTCAACTTTCAAGAGAGGAAATTGAACTATCTTCAAAAGACGAAAATAGACCATTAAATATTAAAAGTAGTGATATTGAAATTTCAAATAACGAAAAAAAAATAAAGAAATATATTCCTCTGTCAAAGAGGCAAGATAAACCCGACTCTGCTTTATGGTTAATTAAACAACACAATATATTAAAAGATTCTCAAATAGCCAAGTTAGTTGGCATTACTAAAAATTCTGTGACATCAATAAGAAATAAAAGTTATTGGAACTATAATAATTTAAATCCAAAAGATCCAGTTGCTTTAAATTTATTCACTCAAAAAGATTTAGTTGAAGCTATTGAAAAAGCTGAAAGAAGAATAAAAAGAGAAAAAAAAGAAAAAGAAAAACAAAATAAATCAACTCAGGCATCTATTTGATGAATAAAATTAATAGACATAAATTTATAAAAGTGTTAATCAAGCGCTTTTTTGGAGGTAGTTATTAAAATAGAAGTAAAAGATAATAATGTTGAACAAGCTTTGAGGGTTCTAAAAAGAAAACTTCAAAGAGATGGTTTCTTTAAAGTTATTAAATTAAAAAACACTTATGAAAAACCATCAGAAAAGAAAAAGAGAATTCTTCAAGAAAATATTAAAAGAGTTAAGAAGTTAAACAAACTAAAAAATAGAATTTAAAAACACCGCGGGGTGGAGCAGTCTGGTAGCTCGTCAGGCTCATAACCTGAAGGTCGGCGGTTCAAATCCGTCCCCCGCAACCAAATTAACTATGAAATTTGTAAAATTTTTAATAAATCTAATTTTAAATATAAAAGAAAATACAAGTTTTACTCAATTCATTATTTTTTTATTATTACTAACTTTGTTATTAGTTATAGGAATTTTTTCTTTTATTAAGGTTGTTTTACCATTTACTTATATTGCTCTATAACATCTAGAAAATTTTTTTTTAAAATTTCATTAGATAGATTATTAAAGTGCAAATCATCATAAGAATAAAAATCATCTTTAATAAGATTGTTTTTTTTAATATGAGTCTCTATTAGTTTTTTTGTATCAATATGATTAATATTATTCTCAAGTAATAAATTCTTTATAAAACTATACCTCCAGTTTTTATTTTCATTTATATCGTCTTTAAAGTTAAAGGTAATAATTATTAAATTTTGATTGAGCTGTTTAGCCTCTTTTTTTAGATTTTCTATAAAATATACAAAAAAATCTTTTTTAAAATTAATTCTACAATTACTCATCTTATAGTCATAGTTATTTGATATTAAAAAGAAAAGACTTTTAAATAAATGAAATGAATAAAAATAATTTTTTTTTTCAATTTTTTTTTTAATATCTACAGGATTACCATTTAGAATAAAATCACCTTCTTTTTTTGAAAAATTAATTTTATTATAATTTCTGCTATTAAAAATTACTCTATCAAGATCTTCTAACAGAAAACCAATTACTATAGTGTCACCGTAATGATTGTTTTTTGTTAATTTATAAGACAAATATATTTGATCTAACCCATAAGATTTTACAGCATAATTTTTATAGTCTTTAAAAATTCTCATAAATATTTTATGGTCAATAAACGAACTTCCATAAAAAATTATTTCTTTATTAATATTTTTTTTTTTAATGTTGCTATCAAATGTATGAGGAATTATTTTATTCTTTTTAATTATGCTTAATATAGGATGGTATGTATAAACATCTTCATCAATTTTTGTCATTTGTTGACGAGCCCAATAATCTTGATCACAATATGGATTAAAAAATAAAATAGGTTTTTTAAAAAAATTTAAATCTGTACTTGCTAAAGCTTGAAATGAAATTTCTAACAAAAAAATTAAAAATATAAATGCATATATAAATTTTTTAAAAAACATAATGAAATGGCATCTTAATTTTATATAAAAAATATTCTTTGATAAAAAATAAAATTAAAAGAGAAATTAAAATCACAATAGAAAATTTGAAGTATTTATTATTGAAAATTTTTTTTAATATCATTTTCATAAATATTAATAATTTTATTTAAAATAACCTCTGAAGCATTATCTATACTTTTAGTATGAAATTTATCAACAAAATCTAAATTAATTTCTTCATTATTCATATTAATAAATCGTTCATCAGAAATGTTAAGTGATTTTAGTTTTAGCCAATTTAATTTTATTTTAGCTTCACCAACTGAATTAGTATTTAAAAATTCTTTATGGTTAAATGGTTGAATAAAAAAAAGGAAATCTTTTTTATCTGATTTAAATTTTTCATTTAAAAATTCAAAATTTTGTTTAATATTACTATTAATATCAAATTCTGCTGCAAAATTATCTCTAGTTTTTTTTTTAATATAAATTTTATCATCTACACAAGAAGAAAATTCTTTTCCATTATTTAACTCTTTATTTAAAGGTTCAAACCAAAATTGATTATTAATATTGTATAAACTATTTTCTCTGTGAATTATTTGTCTACTAAAATTTTCTCTAGAAAGTTCATTTCCTCCGCTATAAAAAATAACCATATCAATTGGATAAATATTTAAAAAATTTTCAATAACTACAATTTGATCTTTAATCGTATACCCATCATTAGAAAGATTAATTACAAAAATATTCTCTGTTACAAAATGTTTATTTAAATTCTCTTCAAGAATTGTATGAATTTTTTTATTATGGGAGGCACCCTTTGCTTCTGAATTTCCCACAATTGCAATAAGATATTTTTTTTTAATTTGATCAAAATTCATAAAATTAAGTGAAGACTGCATATACAAAGGGCTTCGATAGGCTCTTATACCTGTAACACTGAATTCTAAATTAGAATAATTTAAATTTTTACATTCACTTAATAATTTTTTTTCTTGTGTAATTTTTATTTTTTCTTTCTTATCTTTAGATGATAATCGAGAAAGAAATTTCTCTTCAGTTACAAGCAATATTGAAGAAATAAAATTTCCTGTAAAACTTAAATATAATTTTTGATAATAATAATAACCAATTAAAATCTCAAAAAATAAAATTGCTATTAAAATTTTTAATATTTTATTCATCTTTCATATAAACCATTTTCCGTGAGAATATATTGAATATCCATTCTTTGTATTGCTAAGAAAGCATCTTCTTTTGTATAAACCATAGGATCAGATGATATATTAAAAGAAGTATTAGCTAGTACATCTATATTTTTTGTCTTCAGTTTTTTAAGAATTTTTCCTAAAAGTTGATTTTCATTACAAATCTGAACTCTTGCCGTTCCATCTTTATGAACAACAGCTTGGATATTATCTTTTTTAATTACATCTGCGACTGCTCCCATATAGTAATAACAATCATAAATCTTGTCAGATAAATTAAAGTATTTTACAGCATCCTCATTTAATACAACTGGCGCAACAGGTCTAAAAGAACTTCTATTTTTTATATTTTCATTTAAATACTTTACTGCATCAACTGAATGCGCATTACACAATAAAGATCTATGCCCAAGAGCTCTTGGTCCAGTTTCGATATTTTCAAAGCACGTAGCAATTATTTTATTTTCAGATAATATATCAGCAGTAGCATCAAGATAATTCTCACTGGTACAAATTTTTTTTAATTTTATATCAAAAATTTCTTCTGAGTTATTATTTACGTTAATTTTTCCTGGCTTGAGTATTTTTAAATTTGTTAATCTGTTTTTAATTTCATTTAAATTATTTTTTTTTTTTAAAAAGCCGTAATATGCAGCTCCTATTGCAGCTCCAGAATCTCCAGGAGACGGTGGTATAATTATTTCATCAATAAAATCATTTTTAACTAGTTTATTTATGGCTACACTATTCATGGCCACCCCGCCTGAAAAAATAAACCTTCTCTCTCCAGTTATTTTATGTGCAAATTTAAAGATATCAGTAAGATTTTGCTCAACAACTTTTTGAGCAGATGCAGCAATATTCGCATAAATTTTAAAATTTTTAGAATTTATTTCTAATCTTGAATTACTACTCCGCTCATCAATTCCAAATAGTTCTGCCAATTTTTTTGAGTAGGATCTTTTAATACTTCTAACAAAATCATAATAATCAACATTTAAATTAAGATTTTTACCGTCAAATTTAATTGTGTCTAAAAGTTTTTCATAATAAATTGGATCACCGTAGGCTGCCAAACCCATTACCTTGTATTCTCCTTCATTTATAGCAAAACCAAGAAAATCTGTTATTGCTGAATAGAATAATCCTACAGAGTTAGGAAATTTACTACTCCATAAATTTAAAATTTCTTTATGAGAAATTATATGATGAATTGTCGTACAACTTTCATCTCCAAATCCATCAACAACAATTGAAGCAGCTGGTGTATTATTTTTATAATAAAAACCAGTCAAAGTATGACTCAAATGATGATCACAATAAAATATTTTTTTTTTATCTATCTTTAAGTATTTAGATAAATCATAAGAAAAAACTATTGATGATTTCCAAATATTTTTAAAATAATTCCTTGTTACTTCATTTTTCAATGAATTATTTTTTATTGAATATTTTAAAATTGTTAACCATGCTTTTAAAGGTTTTTCATAAAAAATTACATTTGATATATTTCTGTCTGATAAATTATACTGTTCAATTATATCTAACAAAGAAAGTCTTGGAAATGACTTGTCTCCTTTAACTCGAGAAAACCATTCCTCTTTTTTAAAATCAATAAGATCACCATTTTCATTAATTAATGCTACTGATGAATCATGAAAGTACCCAGAGATACCAATAAACATATCAATTACAAAACTGAATGTTCGTTAATGGTAAATAAATTTTTATCTTTTAATTGTCGTATTTTTAATAAAGAAACAATGTTCCCAAAGATAAGGATTACAAAATTTATTAATGGATCAAATATTTTATTTAAGAAATTAAAATTTTTTAAATAAAACATTCTAGCTCTGTTTTTAAATTTTTCTTTTTTATATGCAATCTTCAAATTTCCATGAGGAAATTTACTTTCATAAAATTTTTTTGCATGTCCCCAGTGTCTATCCTCTTCAATCATTATTTCATTAAGTTTTTCTAAAGAATAATCTGCATGAGCTTGTTCTTCTGAAATAATTTCATTTATAATATTTAATGACATTTTGTCTTTTATTCTCTTTTTTAAATTTTCAAAAGATTGTTTAGCTAAATGTTCATTTGAATAAACAAATTCAACAAAATTTTTTAACTTCAATTTTTCAATAAGGAATCCTTCTTTATCTAAGTAACCTTTTAAAACTACGTTCTGAGGAATAAAACGAAATTCCTTCTCGAACTTTTGACCATTTTTCTTAAGCTCATTTTCAAGAACCTTAAATATTAATGATGCATGTCTATATTCATCAAGGGCATGATTAATATATCCAATTTTTAATTTTGGTGATTTTGTTTTCTTTGCAGCAGCTAGCATTTCTAAGGCAGAACCATATTCTGCATATGCAAACTCAAGAAGAGTACGTACTAGATTTTTATTTTTTTCTGGAGTTATTATCATTTTGCTTATTTATATAATAAAAAATATTTATCAACGATTAATTTATCAAAACTATAAATAAAAGTGATATCATCTAATTCTTAAATTAGCTAAATTTATTAATATATGAAAAAAATCTTAAGTTTAATAAAAAAAATATACTTAATTCCAAAAGTATTTAAATTTGAAGGAATATACGGATTATTTTTAAGGTTTTTAAAGAATCTTGGATATCAAATTAAATATGATCACATAGCGGAAAGAAAATATATTTTAGAAAAAGAATTAATTAAAATTACAAATAATAGAGTTATCCATGGTGTATATAAAGATGTTTATCTAAACTGCAAAAGTAATTGGGGTGGATACGATTTCTCATCAAAACTTTTAGGATGCTATGAAGAACAAATACAAAAAAAAATATTAGAAATTCAAAACAGATTTGGATTGATAAATTTTGTTAACTTTGGGTCAGCTGATGGCTATCATATTATTGGTTCTGTAAAAAATTTGAATTTTAAAAAAGGTTTCGCCTTTGAAAGAGATAAGGAAACAAAAAAATTTTTAGTAGATAATTTAAAAGAAAATGGATTGTTAGATAAAATAAGTGTCTATAATGATGCAAACTTTAATAAAGTAGTTGAATTACTTGATCAAAAAGAATTAGAAAAAACTATTTTTTTAATTGATATAGAGGGTAATGAATTTGATTTAATAAATAACTATGATTTAAAAAATTTAAAAAATAGTTATTTTATAATTGAAGACCATAACTTCTACTTAAATGACAAAACTAAAATTATTGATTTTAATAAAAAAATAAATGCTTATTTTAATGTAGAAAAATTAGATAATAATGGAAGAAATCCTTTTAAATATAAAATAATTAATAAATTTAATGATGACGATAGATGGTTAATTATGAGTGAAGGAAGACCCGAAAAAATGAGCTGGATAGTGCTTACCCCAAAAAATAATTAATATTAATCATTTAACTTCTTGAATCACACATTTTTTTAATTTTTAGTCTCTAAAATTAAGAATTAAATATTTTTTTTTGAAGTGGCTGTAAATCATTAAATCATACTTAACATTTTTAAATATTTTTTCTTATAATATGAATTAAATGTAAAACCCACATATTTAATAAATGTTATATTTTAAATTTTGATTTTTTTGAATCTTTTAAAAAACCGATAACAGTTTGTATGGTAAGTTCGTTAAATGATTTACCAAATTTTTCAATTTTTTCAATTATATTTGGTGGAACAGTTATTATATTACAATTTATATCTTTAGCTTGTAAATAATTGTAAGGCTCTCTTGTACTTGCCCAAAGAATTTCAACATTTTTATATTTCTTTGCTAAACTTATACTTTTCTTTAATTCTGGAATTGGATCTATGCCAGCATCAGCCATCCTTCCTGCAAAGATAGATATTATTGCTTTAGATGTTTTGTTTAACTTACTTAAAACTTTCTTTGTTTGGCTTGTGCTATAAACTGCAGTTATATTAAGTTTAATTTTTTTATCACTTAATTGACTTATAGCTCGACCCATAAATTTTCCTTTAGAGTTTGAGTAAGGTACCTTGACATAAATATTTTTTCCTAACTGATTTATTTTTTGACCTTGCAAAATCATTTCCTGTTCGTTATCAGCAAACACCTCAAAAGATAGTGGCTTATCAGTTATTTTAGAGATTTTTTTACAGTATTGTAAATAATTTTTTGCGCCTGCTTTTCTTATAAGTGAAGGATTTGTTGTAAAGCCTTTAACAATTTTTTTTTTATTAAATTTTTTAATAAGTTTTATTTCAGCGATGTCACAAAATATTTTGGTATTCAAATTAATTACCTATAGATTTTTTGTAATATCTTCTGTCATTTTTTTAGCATCTGCAAATAACATAAGCGTATTCTCTTTATAAAATAAATCGTTATCTATTCCCGCATATCCTGGTGAAAGACTTCTTTTAACAAATAATACTGACTTACATTTCTCAACATCAAGAACTGGCATACCGTAAATTGGACTTTGTGGGTCTGTTTTAGCAACTGGATTAGTTACATCATTAGCTCCTATTACAAAAGCTACATCAGCATTTGCAAAATCATTATTAATTTCCTCTAATTCAAATACTTCATCATAAGGTACATTTGCTTCTGCCAGTAATACATTCATATGTCCAGGCATTCTACCTGCAACTGGATGAATTGCATACGAAACTTTAATGTCATTTTTTTTTAATGTATCAACCATTTCTCTAAGCGCATGTTGAGCTTGTGCTACAGCCATACCATATCCAGGGACAATTATTACCGAAGAAGCATTTTTCATTAAAAAGGCTGCATCATCTGCATTACCACTTTTTACCGGTTTTTGCTCTTTATTTGATTTGTTACCACTACCTTCTGTTGCGCCAAATCCACCCAATATAACATTAAAGAACGATCGGTTCATTCCTTTGCACATTATGTAAGACAAGATTGCACCAGAAGATCCAACTAAAGCTCCGGTAATAATTAGAGCAGTGTTTTCTAAAGTAAATCCAATACCCGCAGCAGCCCAACCTGAATAAGAGTTTAACATGGAAATTACTACTGGCATATCAGCTCCTCCAATTGGAATAATTAAAAGAAAACCAATCAAAAATGATACTAATAACAGTATCCAAAATAAATTTGACGATTGTGTTGAGCACAGTAGATAAATTATAATTATAATTGAAATTAAAATTATTGCATTAAGAGGGTGTTGACCTTTAAAAGTTATAGGCGAACCAGACATTAGTCCTTGTAATTTCAAAAATGCTATAACTGAACCTGAAAACGTAATAGCACCAACCGCAGCACCAATGGACATTTCTATCAAACTACCGAGTTTTATATTTCCTGGCATACCAAGATTGAATGCTTCAGGATTTAAAAATGCAGAAATCGCAACAAAGACTGCAGCTAATCCTACTAGACTATGAAATCCAGCAACCAATTCTGGCATAGCTGTCATTGGTATTTTATAAGCTATAAAAGCTCCAACTGATCCACCTAATAAAATAAATATTAGTACAAACAAAAAACCAGTTGAAAAATTATCTGTTGATAAAAATGTTGCTGTAATTGCAATAATCATTCCTAAAATACCAAACAAATTTCCTTGTCTGGATGTTTCAGGTGAAGAAAGACCTCTCAAAGCAAGGATAAATAAGACTCCTGAGACTAAATAAAATATTGCAGACAAGTTTGCAGATATCATGGTTATTTATCCTTTTTCTTTTTTTTATACATTGCCAACATTCTTTGAGTTACTAGAAATCCTCCAAAAATGTTTATTGCGGCCAAAGCGATAGCTAAAAAACCAAAAATACTTGAAGTATTAAAAACACTATCAGAACTTCCTGATAAACCTGCGATTATAGCTCCAACAATAATTACTGAGGAAATTGCATTTGTTACAGACATTAAAGGAGTGTGTAAAGATGGTGTTACACTCCAGACTACATAATATCCTACAAATATCGAAAGGATAAATATACTTAATCTAAATATTAAAGGGTCTATTTCCATAGCTTATTTTATTAATGTCTTTTGTATAATCTCATCCTCTAAGTTAATATTTATTTTTTTATTCTCTTTGTCGATTAAATTATCGACAAAATTAAAAACATTTTTTGCATATAAGTTTGAAGCAGAAACGGGTAACTTATTTAAAATATTGCTTTCACCCATTATTTTTATTCCATTTTTTTCAACAATTTTATCAACTTCGGTTAACGCTGTATTTCCACCCTGAATTGCAGCTAAATCATAAATTACTGATCCTACTTGCATATTTTCAATCATATTATTTTTTATGATCAAAGGAGCTTTCTTACCTGGTATCAATGCTGTACAAATTACTATATCAATTTTTTTTAAAGTTTCTGCTAAAAGTTCTTCCTGTTTTTGTTTGAAATCATCTGTGGCCTCTTTTGCATAGCCGCCTTCAGTCTCTAAATTTTCTGAACCTTCTACAGTTAAAAATTTACCACCTAAACTTTCAACCTGTTCTTTTGATGCAATTCTTACATCAGTAGCAAAAACTATTGCACCCATTCTCTTTGCAGTAGCAATAGCTTGCAATCCAGCAACTCCTGCGCCTACAACTAAAACTTTCGCAGCTGGAATTGTGCCTGCTGCTGTCATCATCATAGGTATAGCTTTTTCAAAGTTTGCAAAAGATTCTATAACAGCTTTATAACCAGCAAGATTTGCTTGCGAAGAAAGTATGTCCATTGATTGTGCTCTAGTTATTCTTGGTAAAAGTTCCAAAGAAAAAACATTAATTTTTTTTTTTGATAAATTTTTTAAGGTTTCTTGATTGTCATAAGGATTTAAAACACCAATTAATGTTTGATTTTCTCTTAACTGAGAACTTTTATCTTCTGATAACATTCCCAATTGAACTATTACATCAGAACTACTTAAAATTTCATTATTATGATCTATAATTTTGGCACCCAAATTTGAATAAACATCATCACCAACGCCCAAATGAGTTCCATATTTTTTACTTAAAAATATTTCACATCCAATTGAAGTATATTTTTTAACTATCTCTGGAGTAATAGCGATTCTTTTTTCAATATTTTGATTTTCTAAAATAGATCCAATTCTCATAGAGAAATACTATAACAACAACAATGCCATGAGAACTAAAACAGTTATAACAGCGACAGTTCCCCACAGAACAAATTTAGTAAAATTATTCCATGTATTTTTATGGTTATCGTTATCCATAAAAATTATTTTTGTCTTGCTTTAAATTTAGGGTTAGTTTTATTAATAACGTAAACTCTTCCTCTTCTTCTAACAAGTTTAGAATTAAGATCTCTTTTTTTTATTGATTTTAATGAGCTTTTAATTTTCATAATTTTTTACCCTTAATAAACGAAGAAATATAATCTTTCAAATTTATTTTTCCATATTTTCGAATAATCTTATTATTCTGGGTTATTTTAGTTAAAGCTGAGGCGTATCTCTCGCCTGGTCTTGCTTGTATTAATTTAATTTGAGATTTAAACATTTTTGCAACTTCTAATATTGTATATGATTTTCTGCTACTTATACTGTAGTGACCACATTGATCTTTTTTCCAAGCATCGTAACAGACCCTAATTGTGTCACTTATATGTGTAAATCTTCTCGATTGATTTCCTGGTTTAACAACAGTCATTTTTTTATTTTTTAAATAGAGACTTTCGAAGATACCTATAACGGTTGCCATTTTTCCTGTTTTAATTTGTCTGGGTCCATAAACATTGTAAAAATAAATGACTTCATATTTTAATTTAAACCATTTTTTTAAATTTTCTAATAATTCTAAATTTTTTGACTTAGTAAATGCATATGGGGATAAATTTTTATCTTTTCCTAAATTCCCTAAACTTGCAGAAGTTGCTGAGTAAACTAATTTTATATTATTATCTAAACAAAATTTAAAAACTGCTTTAGTCCCAATTGTATTAGAGTCATAACACTTATCAAAGTCCTCAAAGCTTTGATATATTCTAGAAAATTCTCCAAAATGAAAAATTGAATCAATTTTTTTCTTATATTTTTTTGCAATTTTTTTTATATTTGATGTATTGCCTTTTAAATATTTAACCCTTTTATTTTTAAAATGATTTTTTTTTAAACCTGATGAATAATTATCAATACTAATTATATTAAATTTGGTTTTTAAAATTAAATATTCAATCAAATTTGAACCTACAAAGCCAGCTCCTCCAGTTACAAGAATGATTTTTTTCATTAGAATTTAGCCTGGCAACGTCCTACTCTTCCATGTCTTAAGACAAAGTACCATTGGCGCAGAAAGGCTTGACTTCCGAGTTCGGAATGGGATCGGGTATAGCCCTTTCGCAATAATTACCAGGCATGCTTTAGTATCATTTATTTAAATTATGTAAAGTATTTAAAATTGTTATTTTTACTTAAAATTAAAAAAAAATAAGGTTAAATAAATAATGAAATTAAAAATTAATTATAAATATATTTTTAGTTCTACGCTGTTAATTCTTATTATTTTAAAAACAAATATATGGAAATATTATCCAATATATTCTAATGAGCTTTTTAGTGATTGGACATACATTTTAAAATATTATTCATGTTTAAATAATATTAATATTATAGAAAACAATTGTTCAAAAATTTTAACTTATAAATTTGTTTATCCAAAGATTTGGCTCAATATTTTATATTATATATATCCTTTTTTTAATAGTTTAATATATATAATTATAATTAGTTATATTTTTGTAACACATAATTTATTTAAAAATATACCAAAAATTTATCATTTATTATTTTTACTCTCACCAACGTCTATACTTTTACTTCAACGAGGCAATAATGAGATTTTAATATTCTTATTTATTTTTATATTTATTGGTCTATTCAAATCTAAACAATTTCAATATTTAAGTATTATACCTTTTGTAATTTGTTCTTTATTAAAAATTTACCCACTAAGTTTAATTATTATTTTTTTTATTCAAAAATTTAAGAAAATTACATATTTGAAAATAATTGTGACTGCATTTTTTTTGACAATTATTTTTTTTTCATTCAGAGAATTTTTATACATTAAAAGTATCTTTAATTTAGGAAAAATTACTTTGGTTTATGGAGCAGATTCTATATTTCACATATTAAACTTTATCCTCAAAAGACCTAATCTCAATTATCAACTGCTAAGTATAATTTCATTGTTATTAATAATTTCAATTTCAACATATATGAAAATAGAAAGATATAAGAATCTAAATAATGAAAATTTAATAATGTTTTTAGTCGGTTCGACAATTCTAGTCTCCAGTTTCTTTTTTAACTTATCTTTTGAATATAGATTTATTTATATTATTTTAGTTCTACCATTTTTTTTTGAAAATAAAAAAATAATTGGAACAAAAATTATTAACTTTTTAATTCTATCCATATATCTAGTGTTGTGGTTTGAGTTTTTTATTTTGTTTTCCAAACATTTAGTTGGATTTGAAGCTATTAGATCTACAGAAGGAAATATTTTAAATTATAAGACTTCTATAGTTGGTGGACTAATTATCATTAAAAATTTAATATATTGGTTTATTAATTTTTGGCTAATCGTGATATCAAGAAATATTATTGTTAAAAATTTTATAAGATTTTAATTAAATTTTTTTGATAAATTTAAAATAATACCCATTAATATCCAATAAAAAATTCCATTCCAGCTGCCATAAAAACTTCCTGAGGAAATAAAAGGCCATAATAACGAAAATAAACTTAAACTACTTGTAATTAAAATAAATTTTTCAATTTTATTTTTGTTTAAAAAAATAATTTTTTTTAAGGTATAAGAAAAAAATGTGGTAAATAAAGTAAAGAATAATATTAATCCTACTAAACCAGATTCGGATAATACTTGAATATATAAATTATGAGGATGTGTTGAACATGGAGGGTGTTTAAAATTTTTATTATTTTCTTTAATTGTTCTATCACAAACGACACTAAAATTTTTAAGACCTACTCCTGTTAATAAGTTTTTTTTCCAAATTAAAATTCCAGAATTAAACAATGTCCCGTAGCTTGAATAATTAAAATTTTTAGTAATTTTTATCATATCAGTATATCTATTTTGAATAGAGCTACTTAATGAAATTGATGATATAAATAAGCAGAGTATTAATAATATAGATATAGTAAAGAATTTGATTTTTTTTATACTTATACTTAAAAAAAACAGAGACAATGTAAAATAAAAGATAAACATAATAAAACTTGCCCTTTCTCCAGTGATAAGAATTGTTAATGGAACAATAGAAAAAGCTAAAATAAAATAATTATATTTTAAATTTTTCCTCAGTATTCTTTCATAAAAAATTAGCCCGAGTATTGGTCCAGAAATTTTCCATAAGAATGAACCCGCAACGAGCTCATCACCAAATAAACCAGCAAATCTAGATCCATGATCTTTATAGCCAAAAAGATCTTCACCAAATGTAAACTGTATCCAAATATCAATGCAAACAAATAAGATTATATAAAACCAAATATTAAAAATCTTTTTATAACTTAAATATTGGAAAGCTAAATATTCTAAACATAAAGCAAAAAGTAAGAATCTAATAAAAAAAAAAGAGGCTCTGAAAGAATTTTCTATATCAATTGAAAAAAAACTCAATAATACCAAATAAAACCAAAAAATTATTGCTACTATAACCCAGCCAATTTTTAACCAAGGCCAAAAATTATATTTAAAAGAAAGGTATAAAAATAATATGGAATATATTGACAAAAATAAATTAATAAATGGTGAGCCTAATATTATAATTATTGGCAAAAAAATTAATGAATAATCAATAAACTTAAAATACTTTTTGCTTACATATTTAAGCATGTTTATAGTTTATCAATCATTAATAAATTTTTAACAATATAATCAATTAACTTTGGTTTAATTTTTTTGGTATGAAGTCCTATAAAAAAACCAGTTTCCTCAATAACTTGAGAATTTAAAAAACTTCCTTTAGATTTAATTTTATACAATTTTGTAGCTGGTTGATTTAAAAAATTTCCACTAACTATTGGTCTATTTTCAATCCCCTTAGTTTCTAAAAATCTTAAAAACTTTTTTTTCTTTTTAATATATTTTTTATTTATCAAAATAGGTAGACCAAACCAACTAGGAGTCATATTTTTTTGTGGATTTATAAAATGAAATTGATTCTTCCAATTCTTAGAATTCATAATCTTTTTTATTAATACATTTCTATTTTTTGATCTTTCTTTTATGAACAGATCTAATCTCTTATACTGATTATCAGCAATCGCTGCAGTTATGTCCAAAGGTCTCAAATTATAACCACTATTAATAAATAAAAATTTATCATCTAAATTTTTATATTTATTTTTATAATAAGAATGAAAATGAGTATTTCTAGACCATCCATGAGATCTCAAACATTTTACTAATTCGTAATCATTTTTATTTTTACAAACCAACATACCACCTTCACCTGAAGTTATTTGATGTGAATAATAAAACGAGTATGAACCAAAATCTCCAAAGTTACCGAGCTTTTTATTTTTATATTTACTACCTAAGCTCTCACAAGTATCCTCAAAAAGAATTAAATTTCTTTTTTTACATATTTTTATTATTTCAGACATATCAGATGATAAACCTAAAACATGAACTGCCATTATTGCTTTAGTTTTTTTTGTTATCCTTTTTTTTAACTGATCAATATCTATATTTAGAGTTTTTATATCTACATCTACAAACACAGGTTTTAGTCCGTATTGCAATAAAGGCCACAAAGAAGTAGACCAGCATACAGAAGGAATTATTACTTCATCATTTTTTTTTAAACGTTTTTTTCTAATCGGATTACAAGCTGCTGCAACCATCAATAAATTTGCAGAAGATCCAGAGTTACACATTAATGCATAGTTAGATTGATTTTTTTTAGCAAAAGTTTTTTCAAACTTTCTAGTTTTTTCTGACATTGTAATATATTTTGTTTTTAGGACCTGCATACCTTTTTTAATATCTTGATTTGAAAAGGCATTCTCTAAAAGTGGATATTTCATTTATGTAAATTAAATAATCACTACTAATTAATTTAATTTATTATTTCAAGAAATTTAATCTTCAAATATTCTTTTATGCCTCTAATATACTGATATATATTTTTGATATTTAGTGATTGAATTTTTAAGACTCTTCTAAATGGGGCATAAATAATTTTTATCTGATCCTCTTTAATAAAATTTTTATAAAAATTTATTGTCAAAGTTGCTTGGTCTGCAGTGTTTATAATAAATTTTTTGTTAATCTTAGTTTTCTCAACATCAGGTAACGGTGATAAATTTTGAAAAGTTGAAAGTTTACACCACTGATATATGAATCTTCTACCAACTTTGTTATTTCTTACTATTATCAAACCACCCCAAAATCCATTTAAATTTAAATTAAAATTTTTTGGGAGATATTTATCAATTAAAAAGCCTTTACATTGAGATACGATAGGTTGATATGTATCTCTGAAAATTACAACAGATTTATTATCAATCATCTTTAGAAAAAAATTTTTGTTTAATTTAAAATTATCTAAATAATTAGGATATTTTTCAAAGTTAATATCATGAAATATCAATATTTTATTTTTTCTTAGTTTTTTTAAACTAAATAAAATTATAAACGGTTTCCATCTATAAAAACCAATTTTTGTCCAATTTCTATTATAATTAATTTTTTTTTCTTTAAATTTTTTGATATTTGGATTGGAGAAATCTTTTACTAAATCTCTAAAATCTTTATAATTTTTTTTTAAATATTTAGGTGTCCAAACAAATGTTTCTTCAAAATTTTTTTTTACAATAAATAAAAATTTTTTTTTAATTCTCTCATCATTTAATCCAAAAAAACTTATTAGTTTAATATTCCCCATGACTTTATTTCTGTAAGAAAAGAAATGTTCTTTTTGAATGCATATGTATATTTAATATTGGGATATATTGTTTATCAACTTTTATATAAGGTTTTTTTATAAATTTATTATTTTTAATGTATAACTCTATTTTTGATGGATCAAAAATACTTTGATCATTAATATAAGATCCTTTGTGCTTGTGATACTTTGGGTCTAATCCATCTATCTTTTGACCTAGCGCACACGCATCAAATATGACACCTAACTTTTTATAATTTTTATAGAAAGATTTGTTGTTAATATTTGTTATATTTAATTTTTTAGCTATTTTTTCGTTTAATACTGGCAACATTTCAATTTTAATTTTTTTGTATTCATAAAAAAATTTACTTAATATTTTCATATCAGATAAATTTTTTTTTTGAAAAAAAAATCTATTTTTGCTCCAAATAAAATTAGACAGATGATTAGTGTATTTATAATTTTTGAAATAAATAATACCAGGCACACATAATTTGTGATTAACAAAGGTAAGGCCTACATCGCACAGTTTACTTAATTTTTTTTTTAAGAAATTCAAATTATCAAAAATTAAAACATCATTTTCTAAATGAATTATATTTTTTAATTTAAATTTACTACAAAAGTTATCTATGTAAAAAAACCTCTCAAGTGTTTTAAGCCAGAAAGCATCCTGAATATTTTTACCAATTCTTGTATTTTTTAAAAATTCAGAATGTTGCTTTGTTAATATAAATTTATCAATATCAACTAAATTAACATACTTTAATAGTTGTTTATTTTTATACTTTTTAAGTAATTTTTTATTTAATAATAAAAATATATTTTTATTTTTATAATATTTTAAATGTTCTATTGTATTAAATACATGATCAATTTTTGTTTCCCCAATATGAATTAGAATAATATTCATAAATAATAGAATTTTAGTATTTTTTAAATTTTTTTTTAAAATAGGATCTTAATATTATTAACATATTTGACTTTGCATACCATTTTAAATGTTTATTTAACTTTGAAGTATCTGCAATTAAATTTTGAACTTTATTAGTTTCAATCATTTTAATTTTTTTATTTAATTTGGAAATTTTAATAATTTGATGCAAAACACTTTTTAAAGAAACACTTTTTCCTGTAGCAATATTAAAAATTCCTTTAGAATTCTTATAATAAAGTAAATTTATTGCCATTATAATATCTTTAACATCTATAAAATCCCTATGACTATATGGATTTTTTAAAACAATTATTTTTTTTTTCTTGTTTAAGACTTCTCTGAACATTCTTGGTATAAAAAAAGTTGGTTTCTGTCTGTGATCTGTGAAACTAAATATTCTACCAATACAAAAAAATTGGTTTTTTTTTATTTTTTTTTGAATATATTTTTCTGATAAAGCTTTTGTTTTGCCATAATAATTATCTGGTTTAATTTTGCATTTTTCGTTAACAACTTTTAGATTTTTTTTAAAACCATAAACATGTGACGTTGAGGAATAAAAAAACCATATCTTTTTTTTTTTAAATTTAATAATTGCATCTACAATATTTTTTGTTCCTTTAAAATTTACTTCATATGATAGTTTTTTATTTTTATTGACATGTGTAATTGGAACGATGGCCGCCAAATGTAAAAAAATATCAAAATCAATATTTTTAATCCATTCAAATACTTTTTTTCTATCTGTTATATCAAAATTACATTTAATATATTTATTTTTTCTAAATTTTTTTAAAAAATTACTTCCTATAATTCCACTATGTCCTGTTATAGCAATTGTTTTATTTATCATATTTATATAATAAGAGGTTATAATAGATAATTTCGTGAAATATATGACAAAGTTTATTTAATGATAGATAAAAAAAACATTACAATTTATATAAACTATTTCTTCTCTTTCATAGGATCAATTTCTTTTCTTGTTATTGCTAATTTTTTAGAATTGAAAAACTTAGAGAAATATATTTTAATACTATCAATCTCAACAGTTTTTGCTTCCATAATTTATTCGTCATCAATAAAATCTAAATTAGAAGATAATATAATTAAGATTAATTTTACTAAAAATACACTTAAATTAATATCGATATTACTTTTAATTGTTATTATTTATTTAATATTTAGAAAAAATTACTTTTTAGCGATTTTTTTTATTTCAACGGTTATTTATGAGTTTTGTTTTAACTTATTTGCTATTTCATTCATAAAAAGAAATAATTCTTTAAATCATTCAAGATTTCTATTTTTAACGTCAATTTTTAAAAATTTAAGTCTATTTATTTTTATTTTTACTTTTGATTTACTTAAGATAGTTTTAATTTTTTATATTCTATTTTCATTATTATTTTTGTTTTTTTTTAAGAAATTGCAAATAGTTTTTCAACCGAACAATAAATCTTTTAATATTAAAGATTTCTTCTACATATTGTCTGGTTCCCTTATTTTTCAAATTGATAAAATTTTAGGAGAAAGTTTTTTATCTAGAAATGATTATATTACTTATTTTTTAATTTTTAAGTTTGCTTCCTTATTTCAAATAGTCGGAAATCTATTAACTCAACCTATTAGAAATAACTTAATTTCAATCGAAAAAGTATCTAAAGAAATCATTAAGCAGTTAAATAGATTTACTGTGTTATTAATTATTTTACTAGTATTGTCGAATTTCATGTTTGTAATTTTAAATGAATTAGTTTTTTTTAATAATTACATCTTTGAAATAAACTATATAAATATATTGATATTTAATTTTTTATCTTTAGCGATTATAACACATATTTATAATGGTTTTTATTTAGATTCTTTGTTTATTAATAATTTCAGTAAAATTCTTTTTAAAATAAACATATTTATAATATTTTTCATAGTTTTATCTTTATTTTTCTTTAAATATTTAATTGTGTGGTCTTTTGTAATGTTATTAGCTCAAATTGTGCTACTTATTTTGTCATTCTTAAATTACCAAAAGTATGTTCGATAATAATTATAAAAATAACTACTATTTATATTATTTATTTTTTTTTAGTATTTTTTTTCTTTATGCACTATTGCCTTATGCTCTAAGTTTTAACGATTATTTTTTAGAGATGTTACTTGCCCCTTATCCAGATAACTCTCACTTAACACCAAGAATAAAAATCCGAACAGTAATAAATGAAATAAATTTTCATTATATAACTTTATTAAATATTTTTTTATTTACAATTCTCTTAATTATATCGGTAAAATTTTTGGTAAAAAAAAAAAATATTAATAAAGGTTATTATGAAGTAAATGAAAAACACATAATCTTAATATCACAATTAGTAGTTTTTTTGTGTATTTTATTGCTTGTAAGAGATTTATTCGATTTTTTTTCTTATTACAAAAAACAAATTAACATTTCACAAATGGACAATCCTTTTTTAGATAGAGATAAATTTTATAGATTCTTTCAGGGAAAAAACCAAACACATTTTGTAGTTGGTTCAATCTTTAGTATTTTTTGTTTAAAAAATAAAAAAATAATTTTACCAATATTTTTTATAACTCTTGTCTCTATAATAGAAATAACTTCACTTTCAAGATTTTATATTTTTATACTTTTTACAAGTATATTGATTGTTTCAAAAAAAAAATTATTGCCTTATTTATTATTAATAATTTTTTTTATTATTTCTTATAGATTTATTTTATTAGGCAGCAAAACTTTTCACAATTTTTTTTTTAATTTATTTTTTGAACCTGTATCTTTGGTGTCCAATGAAATTATTAAGCTTTTAAATGGTAAAATAGAATGGAACCAAATAAGTTTTTTTAATGATCTAATATTAAAAAATTTAACTTCAAATTTTCTTTTTTTCGATTATTCAAAAACTTACTATATATTTGATGATAAACATATTCTACATTTTAGAAGTTTTGCGCAATACGGTCTTTTAGATATTTTGGCATACCCTATTCAAATAATTTTTTTATTAATCTTTATTTATTTTTTTAGAAAACTATTAGAAAAATTTTATGATTTTAAAGATTTCTATTTAATTGCTAACGTATTCTGTATCTTTATGATTGTTAGGGGATCGGCAATTTATGGTTTGTCTTTTTTTATAAAACTGCAAATTATTCTCTTAATATTATCAATTGCAGCATATTTTATTAATAAATTTAATATCTTAAAAATCTAGCTCTAATAATTCTAAGAACTGTCCACCAAGCAGCCTTCAAGGGCTCTAATTTGCTTTGGCCTATTCTTTCGTTATAAATAATGTCTACAAATTTAACTCTCAGACCTAATCTAATTGGCCATAAAATTAATTCAACAGGAAGAGAGACGCCTTCTACTTTGTATGGTAAATTCTTTAATATACTTCTTCTATACGCTCTCATTCCACTATGTAAATCTTTTATCCTGACAAAAAAAAGTGCGGTTGCTATTAATGCAAAACCATAATTTGCAAAATAATTTATAAAAGGCATAAATTCAGGTTTTTTTGGCAATCTGTTGCCATCTACAACGTCGTAATTTTCCTCAAAAATTAGTTTTGAAAAATAATCTATTTGGTCAAGTGGATATGTATCATCACAATCAACAGTTATTATTAAATCTCTATTAGAACATTTTAAAGCATAATCCATCGCAGGCCCATATCCAGAGGGTGGGTATTGTCTGTAAACTTTTGCTCCTAAAGATTTGGCTATTTCTGGTGTTTTATCCGTACTACTATCAACAATATTAATTTCAATTCTTTCATCAATTTTTCTTATATCGTCTATTACTTTTTTTACTGAGAGCTCCTCATTTAAAGTAATCATTGTGAGTGAAATTTTATCTCCATATTTAATCATTTAAGCTTTATATATTAAAAAATAAGTATTAAGAATAAAAATTTAGTATACTATAAAAAATATGCTTAAGAAGATAAAATACAAAAAAATTGAAAATTATTTTAATGACTATTTCAATGAGCTAAATAGGTCTTTTGACAAAAATGCAAGAGTAAATCTAAAAAAAATTACCAATTTTTTAAAAAAAAATTACAAAAAAAAAAATAATATTTTCGTCTGCGGTAATGGTGGATCTGCTGCAATAGCAAACCACTTTGAGTGTGATCATAAAAAAATTTTATCTGATACAAAAAAAATTAACCCTCAAATAATAAGCCTGTGTAGCAATAATGCCCTTATAACTGCTATATCTAATGATTTTTCCTATAACTTGGTTTTTCAGAAACAACTAGAATATCTAGGAAAGAAAAATGATATTTTAATTACAATTAGTTCTTCAGGTAATTCTGAAAATATTATTCAAGTTATCAAATTTGCTAAAAAAAAATCCATTAAAATTGTATCTTTTACAGGTTTTGATGGTGGTCGCTCAAAGAAAATGTGTGATTTGAACTTGCACGTAAATTCAAATAATTATGGTATTATTGAAAATTTACACCACGCTTATATGAATATAATTTCTCAATTTATTAAAAGTGAAATGCTCTCAACTAAAGAATTAAAAAAATATAAATTTTAAGTTAAAGGAATTTATAAATGTCTCAAATAAATCAAATTACACCTTGGTTAAATAATCAAGAGTCAAAAAATATATATAAAATAGTACAAAAAACTTATCTCACTGAAAACAAAGAAACATTAAAATTTGAAAAAAATATTAGAAATAAAATCAAAGCAAAATTTGTAAATTCATATTCAAACTGGACCTGTGGTTTATACGCTTGTTTAAAAATACTTAATTTGAAGGGTGATGATGAGGTGATTGTTCCTAATTTAACTTTTATAGCTACAATCAATTCAGTTATTATGGCTGGTCTTAGACCAGTATTGTGTGAAATAGATGAAAACAGCCTCTGTTTAGACCTAAAAAAACTAACAAAATGTATTACTAAAAAAACAAAAGTCATTATTCCTGTTCATTTATATGGAAATTGCTGTGATATGGATGAATTAAAAAAAATTTGTAAAAAAAAAAAAATACTTATTATTGAAGATGCTGCGCAATCTATTGGGTCTAAATATAAAAATAAATTTTTAGGAACGATTGGTGATTTTGGAGGTATTTCATTTTATGGTAACAAAATAATTACTACTGGTGAAGGTGGAGCTGTGATTACAAAAAGACAGAGTTTCCATAAAAAGCTCTATAAATTTAAAAATCATGGAAGGTCAAAAAAAGGAGTTTTTAAACATGATTCTATTGGATTTAATTTTATGTTTACGGAGATGCAAGCAGCAATAGGAAATGTCCAGCTTAAAAAATTAGACAAAATAATTAAAAAGAAGAAATATATTTACGAATATTATAAAAAAAATTTGAAAAATATAAATCAGATAATTTTCAAAGATTCTTCTAAAAATTGTCTACAAGTACATTGGTTTACCAATATTTTTACAAAAGACAAAATTAAGTTAATTAAATATTTATCTTACAAAAAAATTCAAACCAGAGAGTGTTTTTATCCCTTAAATCTTCAACCATGTTTTAAAAAAAACAAACAAATCAAAAATTTAGATGGTGATTTTAAAATTTCAAAAAAAATATTTGATAATTTAATTTCTTTACCTTCATCTTTTGATTTAACTAAAGAAGATTTAGACAAAATAATTCTAAATATTAAAAAGTTCTATGTTAAAAAATATAGGGATTGATATTACAACTCTTAATCCAGATTATTTTGGTGGATCAGATACTTATTCGAATGGACTTATTAAAGGTTTGATAAGCCAAAAATCAAAGTTTTCTTATCAAATTTATTTAACTAATGAATATTTTAAAAAAAGAAAATTTATAAAATCAAAAAAAGTGAAATTCATTACATTTGATTATAATTTAATTGAATTTATAGTATTAAAATTTTATAATAGAATATTACCCATAATATCAATCTTTTCTGGAAATTATAAATACACCTTTGATTATTATTTAAGAAATTTTATAAACAGGAGACTTACAGAAAAAATAAATAAAAATTCTGATATTCTATTTGCTCCAAATGTTCTTTTACCATCATATAACTTAAAGATTAAAACTTTTTTAAATATTCAAGATATTCAACATTTGCACTTTCCTAAATTTTTTTCAAATTTAGAAAATCTTCGAAGAAAATATACTTACTTTAACTCACTTAAATACAGTAATGAATTAATATGCTCCTCAAATTTTATTAAAAAAGATATTAAAAAAAAATTTAACCTAAAAAAAAAAAAAATTTATGTGATTGAAGAAGGAGTTGATATTAAAAGATTTGAAAAAAAAATTAAATCAAAAAAAATAAAATTTAAAAATTTTTTCTTTTTTCCAGCACAACTATGGAAACACAAAAATCATAAGTTAGTAATTAAATCTTTTGATATATTTAATAAAAAATTTAATAACAAGTTTAGTTTAGTAATTTGTGGAAAGAGATTTGAAAATTCAAATGATATTATTAAACAAATAAAGCAAACCAAAAAATGTTTTTATTTAGGTGTTATTTCAAAAAATTTATTAATCAAATATTATAAAAATTGCATAGCCACAATTTCTCCTGCATTGTATGAGTCTAGCAGTCTTACTCTGCTTGAAGCTTTGGCTTCAGGATCTAAAGTTATTGCAAGTGATACTGAGCCAAACCTTGAAAGAAAAAAATATCAAATTTTATTTTTTAAAAAAAATAATTATTCAAGTTTAGTCAAGCAATTTGAAAAATCTCTGAAACAACCTAACAAATATTTAAATAAAAAAATAAAACAGTTTGATTGGCAAAATATTTCAAAAAAATGGATAAACGTAATAAAATAATCCAAAAACCAACTATTTTAGTTTTTACTTATAATAGAATTGATCATTTAAGAAAAACTATTTTTTCATTAAAAAAAAATAAAGGATATAAAAACTATGATATAATATTTTTTTGTGATGGGCCAAAAAATTTATTAGACAAAATTAAAATAAAAAAAATTATTCAAGAGATAAAAAGTTTTGGAGGTTTTAAAAGTAAAAAAATAATTATAAAAAAAAAAAACTTCGGATTGGCTAAATCGATTATTAATGGAATAAATTACGCCTTTAGTCTAAAAAAAATTCAAAGCATAATAGTGCTAGAAGATGATCTTATTTTAAGTCCTTTTTTCTTACAATATATGACAGATGCATTAAATACTTATAAATATGAAAATAATATTGGAAGTGTTTCTGCTTATAGTTTTTTTAAAAAAAACCCAAAGTACAAGACTGAAGTATATTTATCACCAAGACACTCTAGTTGGGGTTGGGGCACTTGGAAGAAAACATGGGTAAAATTTAAATGGTCTAAAAAATTTGTTAATAATGTATATTACAACAGATTTCTAGTTAATAAAATCAAAATTGGTGGAAGTGATTTAAAAAAAATTTTAAGAAGTCAAATTGAAAATAAAATTAACTCATGGTCAATTATTTTTGATCTAAATTGTGCTTTAAAGAATTTATATTGTGTCTGTCCAAATAAATCTATGGTTTATAATATAGGTTTAGATAATTCAGGCACACATAATAAATTTGAAGGAAATTTAAATGATAATTTTGGAAAAAATTATAAAATTAAAAATTTTCCTAAATTAAAAATTAATTATAAGATTAATGAGGATATTCGAAAAATATTTCAAAGTACGTTGTTGCAAAGAATAAAAGATAAAATTGTCAAAACTTTACTATAATAAGCTAAAATATTTATAAGAGCAGTTATTTTATCTTAATATTTTTTTATATATCAGCCTTAAAATTTTAGTATTAATTATTACAATTGGTGCTCTAATTAAAAAACAAATAAATAATGTAAAAAAATTAATCATTTTTTTTTTATATAGCATTTTTAAGAAAGTCACATAATAACCAAAATATCTTAATCCAGTTCTTCGATCAAAATAATTAGAATCTACATTCATAGAAACTAAATAATCAGGCATATTATTAAAGTAATATCCTTTTTTAATCATTCTGAACCACATATAATAATCTTCAAAATAAAACATTTTTTTATAATTGCCACTTTGGATCAATTTTTTTTTTTTAAAAAAAACTGTAGAATGATTAATAGGATTCCTAAAAAAAATTTGTTTTGAAATATCTTTATGATTCAATTTCATTTTTTTTTTAGAAATAATTTTATTTTTATTAATCTCATAAATATTTGTTCCTAAAACATCAATTTTTGGATTATTGGCAAGATATTTCATTTGTTTTTCAAAGCGATCTTTTCTAGAAAAATCATCTGCATCACATCTAGCTATATAATCATATTTACATTTTTTTACTCCAAAATTTAAAATATACCCAAGACCTCGATTTTTTTTAAAATTAAAAATCTTAATTAAAGGTTTGTTTTTTTTTTTATTTTCTAAATAATTTTTTATTTTTATATCTACAGGACCATCTAATAAAATAATTATCTCTTTAGGTTTAAGTGATTGATTAAGTATACTATTAAAAGATTTTTTGAAAATATTATATTTATCATTAATATAAATCGGCAAAATTACACTAAAATATTTTTTAATCATTTCAATATTTTAAAAATATTTAAAAATCTTTGTTCGTATGTATGATCTTTAATTACTCTTAAATAACCATTTTGTGCAATTTTTTTGCTCTCTGAAATATTTTTTTTATAAAAATTAATTTTATCTTTTGCCTCCTCCATAGAATTAAAAACTACAATCTCTTTATCAATTTCGAAATATCTTTCTAAATTTTCACAATTTTCCGTTATCAAGAAACCTGCACAAGCAGGTACTTCAAATACTCTACCTTTAATCTGATTTTTTATTTTTCTAAAAAAAAATTTAAAATTTTTAAAAATTAAATTTAATCTATTTGGACTAAAATTTCCATCTGATGTTTTTGAAATGAATATTTTTATAAATGTTTTAAAATTTCTTTGGTAAGAACTTTCACTAAAATTAAGATTTATTTTTGAATTCGAATAAACATCAACCATTTTATCAAAAGGTAATTTTTTATTTTTCCACCCATTTCCCCAGCATATAATTTCATGAGTTTTTTTTAGATAATCTATCTTTTTCTTTCTATTTCCATGTGCCATACCTACAAAGGTAACATCAAATGAATTATTTTTTTTTGTTGGTTTGTAGTCAAAATGATTACATCCCCATTGAGATAAGATTACATTTTCAATTTTATTTTTTTTATATTTCACCAAAGATGCATCATCAGTTGTTACAACTAATGTAAAAAAATCAGCCCAATATTTGCTATACGTTTCAAATCTCCAATGATCATCAGCCATCCAGGCAATAGTTGGAATTCCCATCTCTTTTTTAAGATATATCAATGTATCTTTGTATATTTCATCCTTAAACATAAAAAAAAAAACAAAATCATAATTATTTATCTTCGCTTTTTTAATTATTTCTTCATTTAAGAATTCCTTACCATAATTAATTAAAATTTCATCCATACATATATAATCAAGATTTTGAACTGAAGACATATGTTTTAAAGAATTATAGAAATTCAAATGCTCAAAAGAAT
>CACKZH010000005.1 GCA_902604575.1 uncultured Pelagibacteraceae bacterium | reverse complement strand
GGTTATAGCTGATGATATCACAGCCGCTTTTGCAACTGTAGCATTTGTTGCATTTATATCATTACTGGTTGATAGAACTTATACAGCCACACAATATGCATTACTTGCTTCAATTGGTACTGCTGGTCGTACTACTCTAGCTTCATCATCAGGAGCTTTAGTTGACTGGTTAAATGGAGATTGGGGAACATTTTTTGTTTTAACGACTATTATGGTGATGCCATCATTAGTTTGTTTGTGGTTAATTAAAAATAAAATTAAAATTGGTGCAAAATAATTTTTATTACATTGGTAATTTTTCGAATATTTACAAAAATCCTTCGAGAAGATCTGAGGTAACTTCACAAATTATATATGGTGAAAAATTCAAAATTTTAGCAAAAAATAAAAATTGGATAAAAATTAAAACTTTGTTTGATAACTATAAGGGGTTTATAAAAAATTCAAAATATGTAGAAAAATTTAATCCCAACTATAAAGTCAGTTCATTAAAAGCAAGGATTTTTAAAAAACCTGGAATTGGAACTAAAAGTTGGCTTCCACTTGCATCTAAATTATCTGTATTTAAGCAAAATAGGAATTACGTAAAAATTGAAAAAAATAAATGGATTAAAAAAGCAGATATTAAAAAAGTAAACCATAAAGAAAAAAATTTTACAAAAGTATTTAAAAAATTTTTAAATGTAAAATATATTTGGGGTGGAAAAACATTTAAAGGTATTGATTGCTCAGCCTTATTGCAAATATTTTTTTGTTATAACAATTCTTTTTATCCAAGAGATACAAAAGATCAGATCAAGTATACAAAAAAGAATTCAAAAAAAAGAAAATTTAAAAAAGGAGATATTATTTTTTGGAAAGGTCATGTTGCAATGTGTTTAAATTCTAAACAACTAATTCATGCCTATGGACCAGAAAAAAAAGTTGTTATTATGCCAATTATAGGAACAATTAATAGGATTCAAAAAACTGCAAAGCTAAAGGTAAACAAAATATCTAAAATAAAATATTAATTTCTTCCAAAATCAGGCTTATCAATATCTTGTTTCAATTTAATGATTTTTGACCTTACTTTTTTAGTCTGAATAAGTTTCTTCACGATAGACTTATTATTTTTTGAATTAATATCTTTTTTAAATTGATTTAAATTTTTAATAAATAAATCAATCGCTTTTGAAATATTATTTTTATTGTTAAAAAAAATATCTCTCCACATGATTTCATTTGATGCTGCGATCCTAGAAAAATCTCTTAATCCACCAGCACTGTATTTGATTAGCTCATAATTTTGTTTTTTCTCAAAATCTTGAGCAGATTTCACCAGATTATATGCAATTAAGTGAGGTAAATGGCTGGTAATAGAAAAAATTTTGTCATGTTTCTCAGCGCTCATAACAACTACTTTTGCTCCAATTTTTTTCCAAAACTTAGCTAGAATATTTATATTATTTTTTTTAATATTTTTTTCTTTAGTTATTATGCACCATCTATCAGTAAACATATTTTCTTTACCATGCTCTGGTCCACTGACCTCTGATCCAGCTATTGGGTGACTTTGAATCCAATGAATACCTTTCTTTAAAAATTTATTTATAATTTTAGAAGTTTCAATTTTTGAGGAACCAATATCTGTAATCAATGTTTTCGATGGTATAAATTTATTAATTTTTAAAATAATATTTTTGTATTCACTCATTGGTGTACAAAAGATGATTAAATCGGAATTACTTGCACCTTCTTTTAATGATTTAACAATTGTTCCAGGTAATTTTAATCTTTTTATCTTAGCAATATTTGATTTTGATTTTTCATAAATAAATATTTTTTTTGCTATTTTTTTCTTGCTAATACGCCTTAATAAAGATGAACCTAATAATCCACAGCCAATAATTAAAATATTTTTCATTTTTTCAATACTTGCTTAATAACACTCATAAATTTTAAGTTTTCTTTTTTAGATCCAATAGTTAACCTTAATTTATTCTTTATATGATAACCATCTTCTGTTGATCTTAAAATAATTCCCTTATTTTTAAGTTTTTCATACAGAAATTTTGCTGAATATCTGCATTTTTCAAAATTAAGTAACAAAAAATTTGCTGAAACTGAATTTGAAGAAATATTATATGTCTCAAGAAATTTCTTAATTTTTTCAGAATATAATAAATTATGTCTAATCGATTTAGTTATGAAAGCTTTATCCTTCAGTGACTCGGTGGCAGCTAATTGAGCAATACCATTTACATTAAATGGTGGTTTTATAACATTTAGCGCATCAACTATTTTTTTTGATCCATATCCCCAACCTACTCTCAGAGAAGCTAATCCAAACATTTTTGAAAAAGTTCTAAGGATGAAAACATTGTCTTTATTTTTAAACAAATCTAACCCAGATGAATAATCTTTGTTTTTCATATATTCTGCATAGGCATCATCTATAACTAGTAAAATTTTTTTATTTAACCTTTTTCTTAATTCTAAAACTTCTTTTTTCGTTAAGTAAGTTCCTGTAGGATTGTTTGGGTTAGCTATAAAGACAATTTTAGTTTTTTTTGTTATTTTTTTTAAAATTTCTTTTACTGAAACTTTAAAATTAATTTCTTTTGCAAATACAACTTTTGCACCTACAATTTTTGAGTAAATTCTGTACATTAAAAAACTGTACTCTGGTACCACAACCTCATCTTTTGGGTTTAAAAACAACTGACAGAGCATTTGAATAACTTCATCTGAACCAGCTCCACAAATAATTTTCTCAGAATTACATTTATAAGCTTTAGATATTGCTATTCTTAAATTTTGAGATTTTCCATCCGGATATTTATCTAAATTCAGATTTTTATTTGATATTATTTTCTTTGCTTTAGGGCTCATACCTAAAGCAGACTCATTTGCAGAAAGCTTAATTACGTTCTTAAGTTTCTTAACATTTGATTTACCGGGCTTATAAGCCTCAATATTGATTTTTTTGAAATTTGGAGTTATCATTTTTTTAATTTATGTGCTCTTTATAGATAAAATTACAAAATTTTATAGAGAATAAGAGGATTTTTTAAAAAATTGACATAATAAATAAGTTCTAGTAAAAAAATTATGCGCTGATTTAACTGAATTGCGAGCGCTTAAAAAAAACCGCTAAAATAGTTTTTTTTCTCACAATTCAAAACAGTCTAAAATATGAATACTGAGAAAAACATAAAAACTTTAATTGTTAAGAAACCACTAAAATTAGACTGTGGAAAGACCATAAAAGATTTTCCGATAGCCTATGAAACTTACGGTTCACTTAATTCAAAAAAAGATAATGCAATATTAATTTTTCATGCTCTAACAGGAGATCAATTTGTAACCGGAATAAACCCTGCAACTAACAAAGAGGGCTGGTGGAGTTATGCGGTAGGTCCTGATAAGGCTATCGATACAAATAAATATTTTGTTATTTGCTCTAACGTAATTGGTGGATGTATGGGATCATACGGACCAAGTCATAAAGATCCAGATCAAAAAATTTTTGGAACAAATTTTCCGGTTATCACTATTAATGATATGGTGAATGCTCAATATAATTTACTTGATCATTTTGGTATTGATAAACTATTTTCTATAACCGGAGGTTCAATGGGAGGTATGCAGGTCCTTCAGTTTATTAGCAACTTTCCTGATAAATCTAAAACTGTGATACCAATAGCAACCACATCTAGTCATTCAGCACAAAATATTGCTTTTAACGAACTAGGCAGACAAGCTATTACAGCTGATAGTAACTGGAAAGATGGAAACTATACATCAAAAGATACTAATCCTGGAAAGGGATTGGCAGTAGCTAGAATGGCAGCTCACATAACTTATTTATCTAAAAAAGGTTTGCAGGAAAAATTTGGAAGGAAGTTGCAAGAAAGAGAAGATCTTAAATTTGGATTTGACGCTGACTTTCAAATAGAAAGTTATCTAAGATATCAGGGCTCAGTTTTTGTAGATAGATTTGATGCAAATAGTTATCTTTATATTACTAGAGCTATGGATTATTTTGATTTAGCTAAGCAATTCAGAGGTAATCTTTCAGAAGCATTTATAAATACAAAAGCGAAATTTTTTATAATCTCATTTACTTCAGATTGGCTTTATCCAACCCAAGAAAATAAAGATATTGTGATTGCTTTAAACTCAATAGGAGCTGATGTTGGATTTGTAGAAATTGAGTCAGATAAAGGTCACGACTCCTTTTTACTAGATGTTCCTGATTTCTTAAACGCACTTAAAAACTTTTTAGATAAATCTTATGAAGAAAATTAATTATGAAAAATGAATTTCAAGTAATAGCAGATTTAATTGAAAAAGATAAGAAAGTCTTAGATGTAGGTTGTGCTGATGGAACTTTAATGAAATTTTTAAAGGATAATAAAAATATAAATATAAGAGGATTAGAGATTTCAAAAGAAAAAGTTCAAGAATGTATTGCAAAAGGTTTAACTGTAATTGAAGGAAATGCTGAGAAAGATTTAAAACAATTTCCAGACAAATCATTTGATTATGTTGTTTTAAGTCAAACCCTTCAAGCTTTTCTTAATCCTGAATTAGTTTTAAAGGAACTTTTAAGAGTTGGAAAAAAAGCAATAGTTACTATTCCTAATTTTGGATATTGGAAAGTAAGATTTCATTTGTTATTTAAAGGTACAATGCCAATCACAAAAACATTACCAGATGAATGGTATAACACTCCAAATTTACACATGTGCACAATCAAAGATTTCTTTCATTTTGTAAAATCAAAAGATATAAAAATTTTTAAATCACTTGCTTTAAACAATCTTAACACATCAATAATAAATGAGACTAATTTAGGTGTTAAAAATTTATTTGCAGACCTTGGTATATTTCTGATAGAAAAATAAAATGCGTGTTGAAATTATACCTTGTCTTCAAGATAACTATAGCTATTTAATAATAGATGAAAATAACAATTCTGCGTGTGTTGTAGATCCTAGTGAATCTCAACCGATAATAAAATTCCTAGAAAATACAAGTATAAAATTAAAATATATTCTTAATACTCATCATCATTATGATCATATCGGAGGAAATAAAGAACTAAAAAAAAAATATGGATCAGTTGTTGTAGGTTTTAAAGGAGACTCAAAACGAATACCGGGGATAGACATATTACTAGAAGATAATCAAATATGGAAAGCTGAAAACTTTGAAACTAAAATTATGCATATACCTGGACATACTTCAGGCCATATTTGTTTTAATTTCTTTAAAGAAAAATTAGTTTTTACTGGAGACACACTTTTCTCACTTGGTTGTGGAAGAATATTTGAAGGCTCTTATAAAGAAATGTTTGAGTCTTTGAACAAAATTAAATTATTACCAAAAGAGACAAAAATTTATTGTGGTCATGAATACACTCTTAGCAATGCAAAATTTTGTAAAAAATATGATTCTGAGAACAAAGATTTGCAAAAAAAAATAGACAAAATAGAAAAATTAAGAGAAAACGGAATTCCTACTGTACCCTCAACTTTAAAAGAGGAATTGGATTGTAATATATTTTTAAGAGCAAAAGATGTTAAAACCTTTTCAAAATTAAGAGATTTTAAGGATAATTTCTAATTAATTCGGCTTGACTAAAAGCTGACTACAACTATATTGCGGTAACTTTAAATTAAATCATACTATGTCATACGCAGTAATAAAAACAGGTGGAAAACAGTATAAAGTAAAATCTGGAGAAATTCTAAAGATTGAAAAACTACCAGATTCTAAACCTGAGACTAAGATAGAGTTTAATGAAATTTTGGCATACGGTGATGACAAATCAATTGAAATTGGAACCCCAAATGTTGAGGGTGCAAAAGTAGAAGCTAATTTAATTAAAAATAGTAAAAATAGAACTATTTTAATTTTTAAAAAAAGAAGAAGACAAAATTCAAGAAGAAAAAATGGGCATAGACAAGAATATTCTATGATAAGAATTAACAAAATTTTTTCAAAAGATGGTAAAGTGTTATCAGAAGCTGAAAAAATTTCTAAAACTTCAAAAAAAGAAGAAATAAAGGAAGCAGTAAGCAAATAGTTATTAGGTAAATTATGGCAACAAAAAAAGCAGGTGGATCATCACGAAACGGGCGAGATAGTGCCGGTAGAAGACTTGGTGTAAAAAAATATGGTGGTGAAACAGTAATTCCTGGAAACATAATTGTTAGACAAAGAGGAACTAAGATTTTCCCAGGTGAAAATGTTGGTATGGGTAAAGATCATTCAATATTTTCAGTTGTTAAGGGAAAAGTTGTCTTCAAAAAATCAAAATCAGATAGAACTTTCGTTTCTGTAAAGCCCAATTAATAGTACAACCAATTAAAATAGATGTTGTATTATGAAATTTCTCGATCAAGTTAAAATATATATTAAAGCTGGAAACGGTGGTGATGGATCTCCTAGTTTTAGAAGAGAGAAATATGTTGAGTTTGGTGGACCAGATGGTGGTGACGGTGGAAAAGGTGGATCAATTATTTTAAAGTCAGAGGAGAATTTAAACACCCTTATTGATTATCGATATCAACAACACCACAAAGCCGAACGTGGAGAAAACGGTTCCGGTCAAAATCGAACTGGAAAAGGTGGTGAAGATTTAATTTTAAAAGTTCCTCTAGGTACACAGGTATTTGAAGAAGATAACAAAACTCTTCTTTTCGATTTTAATAAAAAAGGTGAAGAATATGTTGCAGCTGCTGGTGGAAAAGGAGGTTTAGGAAACACAAGATTTAAAAGTTCTACAAATAGAGCTCCAAGAAAATTTACTAAAGGCACTATCGGAGAAGAATTTACAATATGGCTTCAATTAAAAACAATTGCTGATATCGGTATTATTGGATTGCCAAATGCTGGAAAATCAAGTTTGTTAGCAGCATTAACAAACGCAAGTCCAAAAATTGCAAATTATAAATTTACAACTATTAATCCAAACCTTGGTGTTGCTTCTTACGATGATAAAGAAATTACTATTGCAGATATTCCAGGATTAGTTGAAGGAGCTCACGAAGGTATAGGTTTAGGGATACAATTTTTAAAACACATAGAGAGATGTAAGTCTTTACTGCACTTAATTGATGTTACCAACTTAGATCTGAATGAGTCTTATAATCAGGTGAAAAATGAATTAAAAAGCTACAGTGCAAAGTTAATAGAAAAAAAAGAACTAATTGTGCTTAATAAAATTGATTTGATTGATGAAGAAACAGCAAATGAAGTTATAGATCATTTTTCAAAGGGTAAAAATTGTGAGATTATGACAATGACAACTCTAGAAAAAAAATCTGTATCAAAAATTAAAGCAAAACTTTTGTCTTATGTATCTTAAAAACTCCAAAATAATTGTTGTCAAAATTGGATCATCTCTCCTAGTTGATCAAAATAAAAAAATTAGGAAACAATGGATATCTAGTTTTGCAAAAGATATTAAAAAGTTAAGAGATAAAAATCAAAAAGTAGTTATTGTTAGTTCTGGTGCTATAGCTTTGGGCTGCAAGAAAATGAATTATAACAAAAAAAATATCAAATTAGATAAGAGTCAAGCCATTGCTTCTATTGGTCAAATAGAGCTGATGAATTTATTTTCACAAACTTTTGCAAAATATAAATTAAATATTTCTCAGATCCTACTTACATTAGAAGATACTGAGGAAAGAAGAAGATCTCTAAATGCAAAACGAACGTTTGATAATCTTTTTGAACTTGGTTTTATTCCTGTAGTCAATGAAAATGACACTATTGCAACGAGTGAAATAAAATATGGAGATAATGATAGATTGGCATCTAGAGTTGCACAAATTACAAACGCAGATGCCTTAATTTTATTATCTGATGTTGATGGTTTGTATACAAAAAATCCTAAAATTTTTAAAGATGCTAAGCTTATAAAGAAAATTGATGATCTAAAAAAAGATCTAAAAAAAATTTATATTAAAGGTGTAAATGAATATGGAAGTGGTGGTATGCATACAAAAATTGAAGCAGCAAAAATATGTCAACTTGCTGGTACTAGTATGGTTATTGCGAATGGGTTATATTCAAATCCTATCTCAAAAATAATTGAAAAAAATAACTGTACCTGGTTTAGTCCAAAAATTTCAAAGTTAGATGCTAGAAAAAAATGGATAATAAGTTCTGTAGCACCCAAAGGAGCTTTAATAATTGATGATGGTGCTAAAAAAGCATTAAAATCTGGAAAAAGTTTGTTAGCAGCAGGAATTAAAAAAGTTTTGGGAAAATTTAAAAAAGGTGATCATATTAAAGTATTAGATAAGAAAAATAATGAGTATGCTAGAGGGTTAAGCTCCTTTACTTCTGACGAAGTAACTAAAATTATGGGTCATCACTCTAATGAAATTGAAAAATTATTAGGCTATGTTGCAAAATCAGAAGTTATTCATAAAGATGATATGGTGGAAATTTAAATGATTAAATATATGAATTTAATTGGAATAAAAGCTCGAAAAGCTAGTGGTTATAAAGTTACAACTGAAGTAAAAAATAAAGTCTTAAATGATTACGCGAAATTAATTAAGAATGAAAAAAAATTTATTATTAATCAAAATTCAAAAGATATTAATTACGCAAGAAAAAAAGGGTTAAAAGAGAACTTAATCAAAAGACTTCATTTAAATGAAAATAAATTAGGTGGAATTATAAATTCTATTTTAAAAATAGCTAAATTAAGGGATCCTATAGACAAAACTTTAGACAAATGGAAAAGACCAAATGGTTTGAATATAAAAAGAGTATCAATACCAATTGGAGTTATTGGTGTTATTTATGAAAGTAGACCAAATGTAACTTCAGATGTTGCTAGTCTTTGTTTTAAATCAGGAAATGTAGTGATTTTGAAAGGAGGCTCTGAGGCCATAAATTCAAATAAAGCTTTAGCTAAGTTGTTTAGAAAAGCACTTAAAAAAAATAAAGTTGATGAAAACTTTATACAATTTATAGATTCAAAACAAAGAAGGCTTGTGGATATTATGCTTTCTAAGATGGAAAAATATATCGATTTAATCATTCCACGTGGTGGAAAAAATTTAGTTAAAAAAGTTTTAGACATATCCAAAGTGCCTATAATTGGGCACTTAGAGGGGCTTTGTCATACTTATATAGATAAAGATGCAGAATTAAAAATGGCTAAAGATGTTGTTTATAACGCTAAATTAAGAAATACAAGTATTTGTGGTGCTACTGAAACTATTCTTATTCATAAAAATATAGTCAAAAAATTTAGTAATCCTATTTTGCAGGCACTTGAAAATAGTGGTTGTAAAATAATTGGCGATAAGATTTTGAAGAGTTATTACAAAGGTCAAGTTTATCCTGCAAAAGAAAAAGATTGGTCCACTGAATATTTGGCATCAATTGTATCTGTTAAAGTTGTTAAAAATTCTGAAGAGGCAATTAAGCATATTAATAAATACGGCACTATGCATACTGACTCCATTATTACAAAAAATAAAAAGATAGCAAAATATTTCTTAAAAAATGTTAAAAGCTCAATTGCAATGCACAATACTTCAACTCAATTTGCTGATGGTGGTGAATTTGGATTTGGTGGAGAAGTTGGAATTTCTACTAATACACTACCACCAAGAGGTCCTGTAGGTTTAAATCAATTGATTTCATATAAATATGAAATCTCTAGTAATGGTAAAATAAGAAAATAAATTGGATTATAAAAAAATAAAAATTGGTGTATTGGGTGGATCGTTTGATCCTGCCCACAAAGGACATTTGGTAATTTCAAAAGAAGCAAAAAAAAGATTTAAACTTAAAAAAGTTATTTGGGCAATTACAAAAAAAAATCCATTTAAAATAGAGAGCAAAATATCTGTAGCTGAAAGAATTAAATATTGTAAAAAAATAATTGGTACAAATTCATTTATTAATGTTAAATTTTATGAAAAAATTATTAAATCAAATAAAACTATAAATTTAATTAATCATTTAAAAAAAGATAAAAGCATTGAAATTTATTTTTTAATGGGTGCCGATAACCTTATTAATTTTCATAAATGGCATAAATCTAAATTAATTTCACAAAAATGTAACATTATAGTTTTTGATAGACATGGGTATAAAAAAAATTCTTTAAAATCAAAGACATTTAAGCAACTTAGTAAAGCTAATCTAGAGTTTATTGAGTTTAATAAAGTCAACATTTCATCTTCTCAATTAAGAAAAATTTGATAATCTAAAATCAATTAATGGACAAAATTTCAGACTTAAAAGAAATTGTAATCGGCACACTAGATCTCAATAAAGCTCAAGACATTGTTACTATTGATCTTAAAGATAAAAGTTCTATGGCTGATTACATGATCATAGCAAGTGGAACTTCATCTAGACATATCCAATCTTTATCAGAACAAGTTTTAGAAAAACTTAAAAATAACGGTGTAAAAGATTCTAAAATTGAAGGTAAAGAAAGTGGAGAATGGAAACTTGTTGATGGAATTGATCTAATTGTTCATATTTTTCACCCAGAAAAAAGAAAATTTTACGAATTAGAGAAAATTTGGTCAGAGCTAATTCCAAAAGAAAAAGTGATCATATGAAAAAATTTAAATTTTTATTATTAATTTTTTTCTCTACTTTTTGTTTAAATAAAACAGTAATTTCAACCGAAATTGATATTTATAAAAAAATTGATCTTTTTGGTGAGGTTTTAGAAAAAATTAATAAAGAATATGTTGATGAGTTCAACCAATCTGAAAGTATGGACTCTGCCATCAATGGACTTTTACAATCTTTAGATCCTTATTCATCTTACATGTCGCCTAAAATTTTTGATGAAATGCAAACAGAAACCAGTGGTGAGTTTGGTGGATTAGGAATTGAGGTTAGCATGGAGGCTGGTGTGGTAAAAGTAATTTCACCAATAGATGATACACCTGCATCCAAAGCTGGATTAAAAGCTGGTGATTATATAGTAAAAATAAATGATGTTCAGGTTCAAGGAAAATCATTAAGTGAAGCTGTTGATTTAATGAGAGGACCTGTAGGTTCTGGAATAGAGTTAACAGTAAGACGAAGAGGTGAAAGAAAAGCGTTAACATTTAATATCATAAGAGAAGTTATTCAGGTTCAATCTGTAAAATCTGAAATGATAGATGAAAATATTGGATACATCAGGCTTACTTCATTTAACGATAACAGTAGTAATCAAATAGAAAAACAAATTAAAAAACTTAAAAAAGATAAAAACTTAAATTCATTTATTTTAGATTTAAGAAATAATCCTGGAGGTCTTTTATCTCAAGCAATAAAAATCTCAGATTTTTTTCTAGAAGATGGAGAGATAGTTTCAACAAAAAGTAGGAAAAAATCTGAAAATAGAAAATGGTTTGCAAAAAAAGGAGATATTACTGATGGAAAAACATTATTGGTTTTAATTAACTACGGTTCAGCATCTGCATCTGAAATTGTTGCTGGAGCTTTAAAAGATCACAAAAGAGCAATCATTATTGGTGAAAATAGCTTTGGTAAAGGTTCTGTCCAATCAATTATTCCTTTAAAAAATCGTGGAGCTATCAGATTAACTGTCGCAAAATATTATCTTCCTTCTGGAAAATCTATTTCTGAAGTAGGTGTTAGACCAGATATTGAAGTAAATGAAGAAGGTGATGATTTTAGAATAAAAACTGATACTGATAATCAATTAAACTACGCCATTAAGTTACTTAACGGATAAAATGAAAAAAAATTTTCAAGATTTACCACTGAGAAGTGGAGTCGGAATTGTGTTATTGAATAAACAAAATGAAGTATTCGTAGCAAGAAGAATAGATAATCCTAAAAATTTTTGGCAAATGCCTCAAGGTGGTGTTGATGAGGGAGAGGATTATTTAAAAGCTGCGTTTAGAGAACTAGAGGAAGAAACAAGTATCAAAAGCGTAGAACTTATAAAAGAATTAGATGGCACATTAACCTATAATTTACCTGATAGATTACTAGGTATTATTTGGAAAGGTAAGTACAAAGGTCAAAAACAAAAATGGTTTTTAATGAGATTTATTGGAAATGATAACGAAATAAATATTAATACATCTAATCCAGAATTTTTAGATTGGAAGTGGATTGACCTTGATTTAATTACTAATGTTGTGGTTGATTTTAAACATCATATTTACAAAGAACTTAAAAAAAGAGTAAAAAAATTAATTTAGAGTTTTTAAAACTTCGACTTTTTGATCTGCTAAATATTTAGATTGATCATTTATATCAGTTTTATTAGCCTCTTCTTCTGCTTGTTTAAGTAAATCTTGTTGCTTTGATTTGTCCATATCAGCAAGATTAAAAATTGTACTTGTTAAAATAGATAAATTATTATTTTTGAACTCAACAATTCCATCTTCAACATAGTAATTTTCATCTCCCGATTTAGATAAAATCTTAATTATCCCAGGTTTCAAAAAAGAAATAATAGAAATATGATCCTTCAATATTCCCATCTCTCCTTCAAAAGCAGGGACCACAACTTCAGAAACATCATCTTTTACTAAAAAAGATTTTTCAGGGTTTACTATTTCAACTTTAAACTCTTCGCTCATTAAGCAGCAGCTTCTTGTTCCATTTTTTTAGCTTTTTCTATTGCTTCTTCAATTGTACCAACCATATAAAAGGCAGCTTCAGGTAAATGATCATACTCACCTTTACAAATTGAATCAAAACCTTTGATTGTTGAGTCAAGATCAACAAGTTTTCCTGGTGAACCAGTAAATACTTCTGCAACGAAGAATGGTTGAGATAAAAATCTCTGGATTTTTCTAGCTCTTGCAACAACTAATTTATCTTCTTCAGATAACTCATCCATACCAAGAATAGCTATAATATCTTGCAGTGATTTATATGATTGTAGTATTTTTTGAACGTCTCTTGCTACTCTATAATGCTGATCTCCAACAATTCTTGGATCCAAAATTCTTGATGTAGAATCAAGTGGATCTACTGCAGGATAAATACCAATTTCCGCAATTTGTCTTGAAAGTACAGTCGTTGCATCTAAGTGAGCAAAAGATGTCGCTGGAGCAGGATCTGTTAAATCATCAGCAGGCACATAAATTGCTTGTACAGATGTAATTGAACCTTTGTTTGTGGTCGTAATTCTTTCTTGTAAGTTACCCATATCAGTAGCTAATGTCGGTTGATATCCAACAGCAGATGGAATTCTTCCTAACAAAGCTGAAACCTCTGATCCTGCCTGAGTAAATCTAAAGATATTATCTACGAAGAAAAGTACGTCCTGACCTTCCTGATCTCTGAAGTATTCAGCTACAGTTAACCCTGTAAGTGCAACTCTTGCTCTTGCTCCAGGAGGTTCATTCATCTGTCCATAAACTAAAGCAGCTTTTGAACCAGTTCCTTCTTTTTTAATTACTCCAGATTCAATCATTTCATGATAAAGATCATTACCTTCTCTGGTTCTCTCTCCAACTCCTGCAAAAACTGAAAAACCACCATGTGCTTTTGCAACGTTATTAATTAATTCCATAATTAAAACTGTTTTTCCCACTCCTGCTCCACCAAATAATCCAATTTTTCCACCTTTTGCATAAGGTGCAAGCAAATCAATGACTTTAATACCTGTTACAAGTATTTCTGTTTCTGTTGATTGGTCATTAAATTCAGGTGCAGCTCTATGAATTGGCCAACTTTCTTTAGTTTTAACTTCACCTCTTTCGTCAATTGGTTCACCAATTACATTAATAATTCTTCCAAGAGTTTCAGGCCCAACCGGAACTTGAATAGGAGCATTTGTGTTAGTAACTTCATCACCTCTTTTTAGTCCTTCAGTAGCATCCATAGCAATTGTTCTAACAGTAGTTTCACCTAAGTGTTGTGCTACCTCTAAAACTAGTCTGTTATCACCGTTTTTACATTCCAATGCTGTTAAAATTTCTGGTAGTTCACCATCAAATTTTACGTCTACTACCGCTCCAATAACTTGTGTAATTATTCCTTTGTTCATAATTATAAACTTTCTGCTCCTGATATGATTTCTATTAGTTCTTTTGTAATTGCTGCCTGACGACTTCTATTATATTCAATAGTAAGTTTATCAACCATTTCACCTGCGTTTCGGGTTGCATTATCCATTGCACTCATTCTAGACCCTTGCTCACTAGCTGAATTCTCTAACATTGCTTTAAATATTTGCGTAGAAATATTTTTTGGCAATAAATTGCTTAAAATTTCATCTTCATCTGGTTCAAATTCGTAACTTTCTTCTGAACTACTTTCTTCTCCTTCATTATTTAAAGGGATAATTTGTTGTGCTTGAGGAATTTGAGTGATTACATTTTTAAATTGGTTATAAAAAATTGTACAAACGTCAAATTCGGCTGCTTCGAATTTTTCAATTACCATTTTTCCAACTTTATCAGCATCGAAATAATTTGCATTTTTAGACTCTTTAAAAGAAATATTTTCAATTATTTTGTCACCATAAATTCTTTTTAATTGATCATTTCCCTTTGAGCCTACCGTAATAATTTTAAGTTCCTTCCCTTCATCTAAAATCTTTGCAAAATAAATTTTAGCTTTTTTAATAATATTAGAATTAAATCCGCCACATAAACCTCTATCGGAAGTCATCACCACACAAAGATGAGTTTTTTCCTGACCAGTACCTGACAATAACTTTGGTGCATTTTCTTTATCAGATATACCATTTGATAAATTTAAAATAACATTATTCATTTTTTCAGAATAAGGTCTTCCCTTCTCAGCGCTTTCTTGAGCTCTTCTTAATTTAGCTGCTGCAACCATTTTCATAGCTTTAGTAATTTTTTGTGTAGACTTTACACTAGCTATTCTTTTTTTTAGATCGTCTAAACTTGCCATAAATTATTAAGATTTAAAATTTCCTTTTAATTGAGTGATTACCTCAACAAGTAATTTTTCTTTATCTTCCTCAAGTTTTCCTGAACTTAAAATTGACTCTATAATTTCAGGCTTATCTGATTTACATTTTTCAATAATCTTGCTCTCAAATTCAGCAACGTCTTTTAAATCAATATCATCCAGATAACCTTTAACTCCACAAAATACTGAAATAACTTGTTCTGCAACAGTCATGGGTGAATATTGTTTTTGTTTTAAAAGTTCAGTTAACTTAGATCCTCTATTCAAAAGTTGCTGGGTAGATGCATCTAAATCAGATCCAAATTGAGCAAAAGCTGCCATTTCTCTGTATTGTGCTAGCTCTAATTTCATTGAACCAGAAACTTTTTTCATCGCTTTTGTTTGAGCTGATGAACCAACCCTAGATACTGATAAACCTACGTTAATTGCAGGTCTTATACCTTGGTTAAATAGTTCTGTTTCAAGGAAAATTTGTCCATCTGTAATTGAAATAACGTTAGTTGGAATGAACGCGGATACGTCTCCACCTTGTGTTTCAATAATTGGCAGTGCAGTAAGTGATCCACCACCATGTTCATCACTTAATTTAGCTGCTCTTTCAAGTAATCTACTATGAAGATAAAATACATCTCCAGGATAAGCCTCACGTCCCGGAGGTCTTCTTAATAGCAATGACATTTGCCTATAAGCAACTGCTTGTTTAGACAAATCATCATAAATTATTAACGCATGCATTCCATTATCTCTAAAATACTCACCCATAGTACAACCTGTATATGGTGCTAAAAATTGTAAAGGAGCAGAGTCCGATGCAGTAGCAGCAACGATTGTTGTGTACTCCATAGCTCCAGCTTCTTCTAATGTTTTTTGAATTTGTCTTACAGTTGATCTTTTTTGTCCAACTGCAACGTATATACAATACAGTTTTTGTTTTTCATCACCAGACTCATTAATTTTTTTTTGATTAATAATTGCATCTACTGCAACTGCTGTTTTACCAGTTTGTCTATCACCAATAATTAATTCCCTTTGCCCTCTTCCAATCGGAACTAGACTATCAATTGATTTAAGACCAGTTTGCATTGGTTCACTTACTGATTGTCGTGGAATAATACCAGGAGCTTTTACTTCAACCCTACTTTTTTTAATTCCTTTATCTAATAGTCCTTTTCCATCAATAGGATTTCCTAAACCATCCACTACTCTTCCTAATAATTCTTTTCCAACTGGAGTATCAACAATATTACCAGTTCTTTTTACTACATCCCCTTCTTTAACATTTCTGTCATCACCAAAAATTACGACACCAACGTTTTCACTTTCTAAGTTTAGAGCCATACCTTTTGAACCATCTGCAAATTCTACCATTTCACCAGCTTGAACATTATCCAAACCATAAATCCTAGCAATACCATCTCCAACTGATAAAACTTGACCAACTTCTGTAACTTCCGCTTTATCACCAAAATTTTTAATTTGTTCTTTTAATATTTTTGTAACTTCTGAAGGATTTATTTCCATTTATGCCTCTATCATTCTATTTTCGATTTGTTGTAATTTATTTTTAATTGAGGTATCGACCATAGTACTTCCAACTTGTACTACTAAACCTCCTATTAAACTTTTGTCATGTTTGTAGTTTAATTTTATTTTTGAGCTAAAATTTTTTGTTAACTCCTCTGTAATTTTCGCAATTTCTTCATTAGATAATTCTTTTGCTGATTTTAATTCTGCCTTAAGTTCACCTCTTTTTCTTGAACAAATTTCAATAAAACTTTTAAGGATACGTTCAATAAAAAAGAAACGTCTTTTTTGAATTAAAAAACTTAAAAAATTTTTAAATAAAGAATCAAATTTATTATTTTCAGAGATTGTATTGATTACTTTTAGCAAATCTTCTTGGCTTGTAGTTGGATCTTTAATCAAATTAGAAAAATCTTCACTTTGATAAATTAAATTAAGAATAGATGAAGACTGATCTTCGATCTGACTTAAAAGATTGTTTTCCTCTGAAAGTTCAAAAAGCGCAAGAGAGTACCTTTCGGCTGAAGTTATTGAAAATCCGGTGTTTTTACTCAACTTGGTTCCTCTATAATGTTGAAGATTATTTAAAAATCACGCCCTAAATAGCATATGACCCTTATGTCTTCAAGTAGCGGATTCGTAAAAAGGGGCTCTTTTTTGCGGTTAATTGAAGTTAATTGGGTCAACATCAACTGAAAGTTTTATTCCGGAAGAAAATTTATATTTTGCAATAATTTTGGCAAGAGAGCTTTGTAGTTTCATAGATTTTAAGCCTCTAATTAAAAATCTAATTCTAAATTTTCTCTTTAATCTAAATAATGGAGCATTCACTGGCCCTAATATTTTTCCTTCTATTTTGTTTTCAATAAAATTTTTAAAATTAATAGCTTCTTTTTCTAATTTAATTTCATTATCTCCCGTTAAGATTAAAGAAATAAACCTTTGAAATGGAGGTAATTTATTTTTTTTTCTTATCTGCAGTTCTCTTTCTAAAAAAATATCTGGATTTTTACTTGTAATTTCTGAAATCATCTTAGTATTATTTTCATAGGTTTGAAAATATACAGTTGCTGGTTTTCCAGTTCTTCCAGCACGTCCTGAAAGCTGATGATAAAGCTGCAAATTTTTTTCTGCACCTCTTAAATCATGTCCTTGAGATGAAAGATCAATATCAACAACTACAATGCAATTTAAGCTTGGAAAATGAAAACCTTTTGAAATTAATTGGGTTCCAACTAAAATTTGTGTTTCATTATTAATAATTTTATCTATTTTTTCTTTAGAATCCTTTTTATTCATTGTGTCACTTGAAAAAATCTCTATTTTTTTTCCAGGAAATTTTCTTTTTACCTCTTCTGAAATTCTCTCAACACCAGGACCACTAAAAATAAATTCGCAATTACCTTCTTTTGTACAATTTCTTTTAAGATCAGATTTGTATCCACAATAATGGCATAATAAGTTATTTTTATTTTTATGATAAACTAAATTGATACTACAATTTGGACATGTAAAACTTGTAAAACACTTATTGCATAAAGCATTTGGTGAAAAGCCTCTTCTATTCAAAAAAAACAGAACCTGATCTTTCTTTTCCAAATGTAAATTAACTTTTTCAATAATTTTATTCGATAGCCATGATTGTTTTTCAAGTTTAGTATTATTTAAATTAATAATTTCATAATTAGGTAATGCTGCATTTTGATATCTTTTATTTAATCTAGAAACCTCGTATTTACCTTTTTTAATATTTTCAAAAGTTTCTATAGAAGGAACAGCAGTAATCAAATTTATTGGAATGTTTTCAAAAGATGCTCTAGAAATTGCCATATCACGAGCATTGTAAGTTATACCTTCATCTTGTTTAAATGATTGATCATGTTCTTCATCAACAATTATCATTCCTAATTTTTTAAATGGTAAAAATAATGAAGACCTTGCACCAATAATTATTTTTATTTTACCGTTAGAAACACCACTCCAAATTAATTCTTTCTTTTTTTTTGAAATGCCCGAATGCCAAACTGCAGGTTTAAAACCAAAATAGTCTAAAAATTTTTGTTCAAACTGACTGGTTAGACCTATTTCTGGTAATAAAATTAATCCTTGAAAACCCTTCTCTATCAGTGGTTTTAACGCTTCAAAATAAACTAAAGTTTTTCCTGATCCAGTTGTGCCTTGCAAAACATGAACTCTAAATTTTTTATTTGAAAAATTCATTTTTTTTAAAGATTTATCTTGATCACTAGATAGCTTGATTAAGTTTTGTTTAATTTTGCTATCAAATATTTGATAAAGTTGAGTTTCTTTGTTTTCTACCACATTACTACTTAAGAGTACTAACTTTAATGCCATGCCCTTTGGGATAAGATTATATTCTGCAAACCAATTTAAAAAATTTATTGTATTTTTTTTTAACGGAGTAACGTCTAATTTCTTGATTACATTTTTAGTCTTAAAATTTTTATTATTATTTTTTTCAAATTCGTCCCAAACAACACCGGTAATTTTTGATTTTCCAAAAGGTACCATTACATAATCACCAACTTTAAGATTTAAACTACTTTCATAAGTAAATGGATGATTAAAAATATTTGGTACAAGAATCGGATATTTCATATTTTTATAATATGAAAAAAAATTAAGAGTGTATTGCTCTTTTATCTACTGATAAAGCAGCTTCTTTAACTGCTTCAGAAAACGTTGGATGTGCGTGACAAGTTCGGGCAATATCTTCTGCACTTGCACCAAATTCCATCGCAACACCAATCTCTGCAATTAATTCTCCTGCATGAGGTCCAATTATATGTGCACCTAATACTTTATCTGTTTGCTCATCAGCTAAAATTTTAACAAAACCCTCTGCATCATCTATGGCCTTAGCTCTTGAATTAGCCATAAATGAAAATTTCCCTACTTTATATTTTATATTTAATTCTTTTAATTGTTCCTCAGTTTTACCGATTGATGCTACTTCTGGTGTTGTATAAACTACTCCTGGAATTGTATCGTAATTTACATGTCCAGATTGACCAACTATGTTTTCTGCAACTGCTATTCCTTCGTCCTCCGCTTTATGTGCAAGCATTGGACCAACAATTACATCGCCTATTGCATAAATATTTTCAACGTTGGTCTTAAAAATTTTATCAGTTTTAATTCTATTTCTTTCATCAAGATCTACTCCTACAGACTCTAAATTTAAACCATCTGTATTAGGTTTTCTACCAACAGAAATCAAAACAACATCACACTCAAAATTATTTTTATTACCATCTTTGTCTACTGTTGAAACCACTGCACCTGCTGCATTTTTTTTAATTGTTTCAACTTTATTTTGCATATTAAATTTCATACCTTGTTTTTTTAAAATTTTCATAAATTCTGAAGAGATTTCTTTATCCATTCCAGGCGTAATATGATCTAGAAATTCAACAACTAGCACCTCTGCTCCAAGTCTTGACCATACAGATCCCATCTCCAATCCTATATAGCCTCCTCCTACTACAACCATTTTCTTAGGTACCTTTTCTAACTTTAAAGCACCTGTTGATGAGACAATTGTTTTCTCATCTATTTCTATTCCTGGTAATGAAACCGGAACCGATCCTGTTGCAATAACTGTTTTTTCTGTTTGGATGATAGTTTCTTTATTTTTATCATCCTTTATTGAAATTTCATTTTTAGATTTAAAACTTCCATGTCCTTTAAAGTAAGTAACTTTGTTTTTTTTCAAAAGAAACTCAACACCTTTTGTAAGAACCGTTACAGCTTTATCTTTGCTTTTCATCATTTTGTCTAAATTTAATTTTACCTCACCAACTTCAATGCCTTTGTTTGCTAAACTTTTTACTTTGTGAAATTCTTCAGACAAATTTAGTAAGCTTTTTGATGGGATGCAGCCAACATTTAAACAAGTGCCTCCTAAAGACCCTCTAGACTCTATACATGCGGTTTTTAATCCTAATTGAGCAAGTCTGATTGCACAAACATAACCACCCGGTCCACCTCCAATAACTACAGCTTGAAATTTTTCTGACATTTAAATATCTAAAAACAACCTTCTAGGGTCTTCTAAGTTTTCTTTAATCATTTTAAGGAAAGATACAGACTCTTTTCCATCAATAATTCTGTGATCATATGATAATGCTAAATACATAATTGGTCTTATTTTGATTTCACCGTCTACAACAACAGGTCTTTCCACTATATTATGCATGCCCAATACTCCAGATTGAGGTAAATTTAGTATTGGGGTTGAAAGCATAGACCCATACACACCTCCATTACTTATTGTAAATGTTCCTCCCTGAAGATCTTCAATCGTTAGCTTTCCATCTCTAGCTTTTTCTGAAATTTCTTTAATATTTTTTTCAATATCAGCAAAGGATAATTCATCTGAATTTCTTAAAACTGGAACAACCAAACCCTTGTCTGTTCCGACAGCAAAACTAATGTTGTAATAGTTTTTATAGATAATCTCATCTCCGTCTATTTCAGCATTCACAGCAGGGAAATTTTTTAAAGCAACTACACATGCTTTTACAAAGAAAGACATAAATCCTAATTTTATTCCATAACGAGATTGAAAATCCTCTTGATTTTCCTTCCTCATTTCCATCACGCTACTCATATCTACTTCGTTAAATGTTGTTAAAAGAGCGGCATTCTCTTGAGCTTGCTTTAATCTTTTTGCAATAGTCTGTCTCAACCTAGTCATTTTAATTCGTTCTTCTTCACCATATTGAATTTTTCTTTCAGATGGTTTTGGATTTGCACCCATCAAACTTATTAGATCTCCTTTTAAAACTCTCCCATCTTTTCCTGAACCTTGAATTGAATTAATATCGATATTATTTTCAGTTACTATTTTTCTCACTGCTGGAGACAGGGTTGGGTTAACACCTCTTTTTGGAGCAACATCTGGTTTAACTTCCTCAGTTAAAACTAAAGGTTTTACTTTGGGTTTTTCTGTCTCTTTTTCTACAAATACTTTTGGTTCTTTTTTATTTGCATCTAATTTTATTACATTACTCTCTGCAGGAACAATTTCCTCTTTCTTAATTTCTTCACTGTTTTTCGGTACAGATTTAACTTTTCCACCTTCTGCTGATACAGAACCTAATAATGCTCCTACTTCAACAACTGATCCATCTTGTGAATTTATCTCAGTTAAAACACCAGAAATTGGAGATGGCACTTCTAAGTTTACTTTGTCTGTCTCTAGCTCTACAATTGGTTCATCTGCTTCTACTGTATCACCTGCGTTTTTTAACCATTTTGCAACAGTCGCTTCTGTTATACTTTCACCAAGAACTGGGACTACTATTTTTTCACTCATTAAAATTAATCAAATACCTTATTAATTATTTCTTGTTGTTGAGAATTATGCCTTTTGGCATATCCTGTTGCAGGAGTTGCGTCTGGGCTTCTTCCTATATAAGAAATTTTATTATTATTAGCCTTTAAAGTGTCTAATGTCCATTGGATATAATCTCTAACTGAAAACCAAGCACCCATATTTTTTGGTTCTTCTTGACACCAAAAGAATTCAGCATTTTTAACGTACGGTTTTAACTCCTTGACCAAAGCTTTTGCTGGAAATGGATACAATTGTTCAATTCTATACATCACTACATCGTCTCTTTTAAGCTTTTCTCTGGCGTCCAACAAATCGAAATATACCTTTCCAGAACAAAGAATTACTTTTCTTATTTTAGAACTTTCTTTTAGTTTAATAAATCCTTTAGATTTAGGATCTATAGCATGGTCCCACAGTACTCTGTGGAAAGTATTTTTTTTGTTAAAATCTTCTAAATTTGATACACAATACTTATTTCTTAATAATGATTTTGGTGTCATTATGATTAGTGGCTTTCTGAAACTCCTATGCATTTGTCTTCTTAAAGCATGAAAATAATTTGCTGGAGTTGTACAGTTCATTACTTGCATATTATCGTTTGAGCATAGTTGTAAAAATCTTTCTAATCTTGCTGAAGAATGTTCTGGTCCTTGCCCTTCATATCCGTGAGGTAACAACATTACTATACCAGATGCTCTATTCCATTTTCTCTCACCAGATGCAATAAATTGATCAATTACAACTTGAGCTCCATTTGCAAAATCACCAAATTGGGCCTCCCAAAGAGTAAGTGTGTTTGGCTCTACTAGACTATAACCATATTCAAAACCTAAAACCGCAAGTTCAGATAAAAAACTATCTACTACTTCAAATTGCTTTTGATTTTTAGAAATATTATTAAGAGGAATGTACCTAGAATTGTCTATTTGATTTCTTAAAACAGAATGTCGTTGACTGAATGTTCCTCTTCCAGAGTCTTGTCCTACAAGCCTAACTGGATATCCCTCTTCTAGCAAAGATCCAAAAGCTAAAGATTCAGCTGAAGACCAATCGATTCCAGTACCTTTTTCGACACTTTCTTTTCTGGTATTAAATATTTTAGAGATAGTCTTATGAATATTTTTTTCCTCAGGAATACCATTTATTTTATCTGAAATTATTTTTAATTTATTTTCGTCAAAACCTGTTATGCCCCTTTTATCTTTACCTTTTTCAGGTTTATATCTTGACCATGATCCCTCAAACCATTCTATTTTAGGTTTATAATTTTTTGCACTTTTATATTGTTCATCAAGTAAATCTTTAAATGATTTAACATTTTGATTTAATAATTCTTGCGTTATAGAGTTTTCATTTACAAGTTTATTTCCATAAATTTTATAAACACTAGGGTGTGATCTAATTTTTTTATACATTAGAGGTTGAGTAAATGAAGGCTCATCCCCCTCATTATGTCCAAATCTTCTATAACAAATTAAATCTACTACAACGTCTCTATTAAATTTTAATCGAAATTCTGTTGCTATTCTAGTTGCATAAACAACTGCTTCTGGATCATCACCATTAACATGAAGAATTGGTGCCTCTACCATTTTTGCAACATCAGATGGATAAGGTGAAGACCTGGCAAATCTTGGACTAGTAGTAAATCCTATCTGGTTATTAACAATAATATGAATTGTTCCTCCAGTGTTATGTCCTGGTAGTCCAGACATTGCAAAACATTCCGCTACAACTCCTTGACCAGCAAAAGCAGCATCCCCATGAATGAGAATTGGTATAACTTTATTTCTTTCACGGTCTTTGTGAAAAAATTGTTTGGCTCTTGTTTGACCTAAAACAACTGGATTAACAGCTTCTAAATGAGAAGGATTGTCTGTCAAACTGACATGAACTGAGTTTCCATCAAACTCTCTATCTGATGATGCTCCAAGATGGTATTTTACATCTCCAGCACTATCTTCAGAATCAGTACTAAACTCACCTGCAAACTCATTAAATATTTTTTTGTAAGATTTTTGTAAAACGTTTGCCAAAACGTTAAGTCTGCCTCTATGAGACATACCTATTTTAACTTCTTTTATATTATTTTGACCACCAATTTTTATTATTTGTTCAAGAGCAGGTATTAAACTTTCACCACCATCTAAACCAAATCTTTTTGTTCCCACATATTTTGTAGCTAAAAATTTTTCAAATCCCTCTGCCTGTACTAATTTATTTAAAATTGCCTCTTTACCATTTTTTGTAAATTGAAGTGCATTTTTATCTTGCTCTATCCTGTCTCTAAACCACTTTCTTTCATCTGGGTTTGAAATATGCATGAACTCATAACCTATTTTTCCACAATAGGTACTCTTCATAAACTTAAGTATTTCTCTTATATTTGCATATTTACGATTGATTACCCCGTTTAGAAAAATTTTCTTATCGTAATTTTCTTTTTTAAAACCATAAAAATCTGGATGAAGCTCATCTAAATATTCTGACTCTCTCATATCTAGAGGATCAAGATCTGCTAATAAATGTCCTCTTAGTCTGTATGCTCTAATTAATGCTACAGCACTGATAGAATCTTTATTTGAGTCAGCAAGTAATTGAAAATTAAATTTTTCTGAAGTGTCTAATTTGACATTATCAAAATCATTTTTATCTTGTTCTTCTATTTTTTTTTGTAATTCATCAATATCAATCTTTTTTTTAGTAGGTCCCCATGATGGACCATTAATTTCTTTTGCTATAACATTTAATTCTTCACCAATTCCCTCAAAATAATTTGCCCAACTTTCTGGAAGATCAGCATCTTTATTGACAAACTTTAGATACATTTCTTCAATAAATGCACTATTAGATTTGTTTAAAAATGAAGTTTTTTCGAAATCAAGATTTTTTGATGAAGACATCTTTCTATTTAATATATCCCTCTAATATTTTTTTTCAATTAGACAGTTTATCAAATAAAGTTTTTCCAATAATTGATGGTGATTTGGCAACTGTAATACCACATTCTTCCATTTTTTTTATTTTATCTTCAGCTCCACCCTTGCCACCTGATATAATGGCACCAGCATGCCCCATTCTCCTTCCTGGAGGAGCAGTAATTCCAGCTATAAATCCAACAATTGGTTTTTTGATCTTATGATTTTTTATAAATTCAGCCGCTTCTTCTTCGGCTGTTCCTCCAATTTCACCTATCATTAAAATAGACTCTGTTTCAGAATCATTTAAAAATAAATCTAAACAATCTATAAAATTTGTTCCATTAATAGGATCACCTCCAATACCAATACAAGTTGATTGACCAAGTCCATTTTCAGTTGTTTGGGCTACTGCTTCATATGTCAATGTTCCTGACCTTGATACAATTCCAACACTTCCTCTTTTGTGAATACTTCCCGGCATAATTCCAATTTTACATTCATCTGGTGTAATTATTCCTGGACAATTAGGTCCAATTAATCTGCTACTAGATCCACTTAATTTTTGTCTGACCTTAAGCATATCCTGAATTGGAATTCCCTCTGTTATACAAACAATAAGTTCAACTGATGCATCAATAGCTTCAATGATCGCTGCTGCTGCAAATTTAGCAGGTACATAAATCATAGTTGCATCTGCTCCTACTTCATTTTTTGCCTCTAAAACGCTATTAAAAACTGGTCTGTCTAAATGTTTTTGTCCACCTTTCTTTGGCGTAACTCCACCAACAAGATAAGTTCCATATTTTATAGCCTGCTCTGAATGAAAAGTCCCGTGCGCGCCAGTAAATCCCTGACAAATTACCTTAGTATTTTTATTTACCAAAACTGACATTTTATTTTATCACCTCAACAATTTTCTTAGCAGCATCATCTAAATTTTCTGCAGAAATTAATTTTAATCCGGAATTATCAAGAATTTCTTTTCCTTCTTTGAAATTTGTGCCTGCTAATCGTACAACTAAAGGTACACTAATATTTATTTCTTTAGCTGCATCAACTACTCCTTGAGCAAGGACATCACATCTCATTATTCCTCCAAAAATATTAATTAAAATACCTTTAACATTTTTATCTGAGAGAATTATCTTTAATGCGGCAGATACTTTTTCTTTGGATGCGCCACCTCCTACATCTAAAAAATTTGCTGGCTCTTTACCATACAATTTAATTATATCCATTGTTGCCATCGCTAATCCTGCTCCATTTACCATGCAGCCAATACTTCCATCTAGCTTGATATATGCAAGATCATGCTTGCTAGCTTCTATCTCTGTAGGATCTTCTTCATTTAAATCTCTTAATTCAACAATTTCTGGATGCCTGAATAAAGCATTAGAATCGAAATTAACTTTTGCATCTAAACAAACAATTTTTTCCTCTTTTGTCAAAATTAATGGATTTACTTCAACCATGTTTGCATCCGTACCCACAAACATTTTATATATTGATTTGATTAATGTTATTGCTTGTTTTTTTGCGTTTTCATTTAAATTAAAAATATTAATTATTTTTTCACAGTCCGACTCAGAAATTTCATCACCTATATCAACTTTTGTAGTTATAATTTTTTCAGGTGAACTGCTTGCAACTTCTTCAATGTCCATCCCTCCTTGGTCACTTGATATAAATGCAATTTTAGAACTTGCCCTATCAACCAGGCACGATAAGTAAAATTCTTTATCTATATTTGATGATTCTTCTACGTATAATCTTTTTACCTCTCTACCCTCAGGGCCCGTTTGATGAGTAACTAATGTTTTTCCTAGTAATTCTTTAGCTGCTACTGTTAGTTCCTCAATAGAGTTTAAAATTTTTACACCACCAGCTTTTCCTCTACCTCCAGCATGGATTTGTGCCTTAAGTACATATTTCTCAGTTTTGAGTGCTTTTACTTTTTCAATAAGTTCATCAACATTAAGCGCAAATACTCCTTCTGGAACTACAGCTCCATATTTTTTTAATATTTGTTTAGCTTGATGCTCGTGAATATTCATTATTATTTAGATAAATCAGGATCTATTTTAGATGCAGCTTCCCATAAAGCTTTTACAGCATCTATTGAATGCATAAATTCTTTTTTTTCTTTTTCATCTAAATCAATCTCTTCAATTTTTTCTACACCATCTTTTCCAATGACAACAGGAACACCTGCATAAACATTTTTCACACCGTATTCTCCATTTAATTGTACAGCGCAGGGTAATAATTTTTTCTGATCATTCAAATATGCTTCTGCCATTTGAACTCCTGAAGCTGCTGGTGCATAAAAGGCTGATCCTTTTTCCAAATATTTAACTATTTCCGCACCACCATCTCGCGTTCTTTGATTAATTTCCTCAACTCTTTCTGAAGAAATCTTTCCATCCTTTACAAGATCTAACAATGGTTTACCTGAAATTTTTGTAAATCTTGGCATAGGAACCATGGTGTCACCATGACCACCCATAACCATTGCCTCAATTTCCCTTACTGGCACATTTAGTTCTAATGATAAAAATAATTTAAATCTCGAACTATCTAAAATACCTGCCATACCAACAACTTTATTTGATGGCAAACCTGAAAATTTTTGAAATGCCATAACCATAACATCTAAAGGATTGGTGATACAGATCACAAAAGCGTTAGGAGCATTTTTCTTTACCCCCTCAGCAACTTGTTTAATAATTTTTAAATTAATTCCAAGAAGATCGTCTCGGCTCATTCCAGGTTTTCTTGGAACACCTGCTGTAATTATTATTACATCTGAATCTTTTATGTCCTCATAGTTATCAGTTCCTGAAAACCTAACATTGAAACCATCTACAGATGAAGATTGAGCAATATCTAATGCTTTTCCTTTTGCAATACCCCTAGCTACGTCAAATAAAACTACTTCATCAACTAATTCTTTTGTTCCTATTAAATGTGCAAGAGTTCCACCTATTTGGCCTGCACCAATTAAAGATATTTTTGTCATTTATTTCCTTTATTTCATTGTTGGCATAACAAATTCCGCATTTGATCGGACACCCGAAGGCCATCTAGATGTTACAGTTTTAAGTTTAGTATAAAATTTTATTCCTTCCATACCATGCATTCCGCTATCTCCAAATAATGATCTTTTCCAACCACCAAAACTATGAAATGCCATTGGAACTGGGATCGGCACGTTAATACCAACCATACCTACTTGAATTTTACTAGCAAAAGTTCTGCCTGCATCACCATCTCTTGTGTAAATACTAACTCCATTTCCATACTCGTGGTCGTTAATTAATTTTGCTGCCTCTTCAAAAGTTTTAACTCTAACAACTGATAAGACTGGACCAAATATTTCTTCTTTATAAAGTCTCATATCTTTATTTACATGATCAAATAAACATCCACCTATATAGAAACCATTTTCATAACCTTGAAGTTTTAAACCTCTTCCATCAACCACTAGCTTAGCACCTTCCTCGACACCTAAATCAACATAACTTGTAACTTTTTCTAAATGTTCTTTTGTAACCAGAGGTCCCATTTCTGATGCTTTGTCCATTCCAGGACCAACTTTTAAAGCTTCAGCTTTTTTTGATAATCTTGATACAAGTTCATCACCAATATCTCCAACCGCAACTGCAACTGATTGAGCCATACATCTTTCTCCAGCTGAACCATAAGCAGCACCCATTAGACCATTTACTGCACCATCTAAATCACAATCAGGCATAACAACTAAATGGTTTTTTGCTCCACCTAAAGCTTGAACTCTTTTTTCATTTTTAGCAGAATTTTCATAAATATATTTTGCAATAGGAGTAGATCCTACAAAACTAACAGCTTTGATATCTTTGTTTTCTAAGATTGCATCAACAGCTTCTTTATCTCCATTAATTACGTTAAATACACCATCTGGAAGACCAGCCTCAGAAAGTAGTTCTGCTAATCTTATTGCACAAGAAGGGTCTTTTTCTGATGGTTTAAGAATAAAAGTGTTTCCACAAGCTATTGCTATTGGAAACATCCACATTGGTACCATGGCAGGAAAATTAAAAGGTGTTATACCTGCAACAACTCCTAATGGTTGTCTAATTGACCAACTATCAACATTAGTACCAACATTTTCTGAAAACTCACCTTTTAATAAATGTGGTATTCCACATGCAAATTCTACTACTTCAAGTCCTCTCGTTAAAGAACCTCTTGCATCTTCATAAACTTTTCCATGTTCAGAAACTATTAACTTCGTTAATTCATCAGAATTTTTTTCAATTAATTCTTTAAATTTAAATATTATTCTAGCTCTTTGTAGAGCAGGCTTTAAAGACCAAGTTTCAAATGCTTTTTTTGCTACCTCAACAACACTGTCTAAGTCAGATCTTGAAGCAAGTCTTACCTCTGACTCTTGTTCGCCAGTTGCTGGATTAAAAACTTTTCCTTTTTTATCTGAAGATCCCGGAATTATTTTACCGTTTACGAAGTGTTCTATTAATTTCATGAATACGGTGTTTTAGATCAAAAATATCGAATAGTCTATTTAAACATTAGCTGTTGCTAGCATTTTTTTTATTTCAGCTATAGCTTTTGCTGGATTCAAGCCCTTAGGACATGCATTTGTACAATTTAATATTGTATGACATCTATATAATTTTAACTCGTCAGAAACTTTTTTTAATCTAGCTTTTCTCTCTTCATCTCTACTATCAATAATCCATCTATAAGCCTGCAGCAGAACTGCTGGACCTAAATATTTATCTCCATTCCACCAATAACTTGGACAAGATGTAGAGCAGCAAGCACACATAATGCATTCGTAAGCACCATCAAGTTTTGCTCTATCTTCTTTAGACTGATAAATTTCTGTTGTCTGTTTTGTTGAGTTATTTTTTAACCAAGGTTCAATAGATTGATATTGTTTATATAAGCCATCAAGATCTCCAATCAAATCTTTTTTAACTTTTAAATGAGGTAAGGGATAAATATCGATGTCACCATCTATCTCTGCATGAGGAGTTGTGCAAGCTAGTCCGTTTTTTCCTCCCATATTCATAGCACAAGAACCACAAACACCATGAGCACAAGACCTTCTATAGGCCAATGTAGGATCAATTTCGTTTTTGATTTTGTTTAAAATATCAAGTACCTTAGAAGGGCAATTATCCATATCTACTTCGTATGTATCAATTCTAGGATTTTCTTCTGTCGATGGATCCCATCTATAAATATTAATCTTTCTTAAATTTTTAGATCCAGTTTTATCCTTAAAATATTTACCTTTTTTAACCTCAGAATTTTTAGGTAAGTTTATCTGAACCATTAATACACTCGCTCTTGTGGCGGAAAATATTGAACATCATTTGTTAAAGTTGATTTGTGTACTGCTCTGTAACTGATCTTTGTATTTTTTCCATCACACCAAGCAAGAGTATGTTGCATAAACTTTTCGTCATCTCTTTTTGGATAATCATCTCTCGCATGGGCACCTCTACTCTCTTTTCTATGATATGCAGATTCTACAGTAGTTACTGCTTGTCTTATTAAATTGTCAAATTCCAATGTTTCAACTAAATCAGTATTAAATACTAGAGACCTATCTTTAACTGAAATTGAGTCCATACTATCATAGGTTTTTTTAATCTCATCAGCACCTTCTTTAAGATTTTTTTCTGTTCTAAAAACTGCACATTTGGACTGCATCGTTTTTTGCATTGAAAGTCTAAGTTCTGCTGTACTATTATCTCCTTGTGCGTTTCTAAGTTTATCAAATCTATCTAAACATTTTTGTGTTTCTGACTCAGGAATTTCTTCATGAGGTGTTCCCGGCTTAACTAATTCAGCTGCTCTTTTTGCTGCTGCTCTTCCAAATACTACTAAATCAATTAAAGAATTAGAACCAAGTCTATTTGCTCCGTGAACAGAAACACATGCCGCTTCTCCTATAGCCATTAAACCTGGAACAGTTTTTTCTGAGCCATTTACAGTTAATACTTCTGCTTTATAGTTTGTTGGAATACCTCCCATATTATAATGAACTGTTGGTACAACAGGAATTGGTTCTTTAGTTACATCTACATTTGCAAATAATCTTGCTGCATCAGTAATTCCAGGAAGCCTGCTTTCAATAATATCTTTATCTAAATGACTTAGGTTCAAATGAACATGATCTTGATCTTTTCCAACACCTCTTCCCTCATTAATCTCTATAGACATAGATCTGCTAACAACATCTCTTGATGCTAAATCTTTTGCATTTGGAGCATATCTTTCCATAAATCTTTCACCTTTGGAATTTGTAAGATAACCCCCTTCTCCTCGCGCACCTTCTGTTATTAATGTACCGTGGCCATAAATTCCTGTTGGGTGAAATTGAACAAACTCCATATCCTGAAGCGGTAGTCCAGCTCTCAAAACCATTGCATTACCATCACCAGTGCAAGTATGTGCTGATGTTGCTGAATAATAAACTTTTCCATAACCACCTGTAGCAATAATTACTGTGTGCGCTCTAAATCTGTGAATTGTGCCATCATTCAAATTCCAAGCAATTAGACCTTTGCATTCTCCATTCTTCATCAACAAATCTAATGCAAAATATTCTATAAAAAATTCTGTATTATGCTTTAACGCTTGTCCATATAATGTGTGTAAAATAGCATGTCCTGTTCTATCAGCTGCCGCACAAGTTCTTTGAACTATTCCATTTCCATAATTTTTTGTCATTCCACCAAATGGTCTTTGATAAATTTTTCCCTCTTCAGTTCTACTAAATGGAACTCCATATTTCTCTAATTCTAAAACTGCTTTAGGTGCTTCTTTACAAAGATATTCAATACTATTTTGATCACCTAACCAATCTGCACCTTTGACGGTGTCATACATGTGCCATCTCCAATCATCTTCTCCCATATTTCCTAGTGCTGCTGATATTCCGCCTTGTGCAGCTGATGTATGACTTCTGGTAGGAAATACTTTTGAGATACAAGCTGTTTTTAAGCCAGCTTCGCTAAGCCCAACGGCCGCTCTTAAACCTGATCCACCCGCACCAAGTACAACAACATCGTACTCATGGTCTATAATATTATATGCTTTCATGTATTTAAGTTAAAAATTACAATTATTGTAATTATTGGAATTGTTATAGCAAAAAAATTTAGGACTTTGTTTGCGGCATTTTTGGTTTTTTTATCATTAATATAGTCTTCAAAAACCTCACTTATAGTCAAAGCTGAAAAAAAATAAGCAATAACTAAAAATAATCCAATTAAGAATTTAGATGGTTGTGTTGTTAAAAAATTCACTATTTCAATATAACTTTTATCATAGATATTCACTAAATTTATAATAAACCAAAGCATTAAAGGTAATAAGATTGCAGAACTAATTTTCAAGAATAACCATTTTTTTGTTACTGGAAGCATTATATTAATCCTCTGCCAATTAAATAAATTAAGATAGTTAAAACAATCGAACCAAAAATAACTAACAGACCTGTAATTTTTGTTGTTTTTAATTCAAATCCATAACCTAAATCCATAATCAAGTGTCTTACTTCACTTAACATTTGAAAACTAAATGACCAGGTTATTCCAATTAAAATAAACTTACCTAAAAAAGTTTCTAAAAAATTTTTAATTATTTGATAATTACTTTCTCCTAGAAGCATGAATGCAAACCAAATACAAATTAATGTGATCATAAAAAAATTGATTATTCCTGTAATTCTATGTGAAATAGATACTAATGAAGAAATATGCCATTTATAAATCTGTATGTGCGGTGATAAAGGTCTGTTTTCCATATTTTATTTTGAGTTAATAATTGTTTCAGCAATTTCAACAGAATTAAGTGCAGCACCCCTTAGTAAGTTATCTGATACAATCCACAAATTTAATGAATTTTTTTTAGTTTTGTCTTCTCTAATTCTAGATATATATGTCTCATCACTCCCAGCTGCTTCAAATGGTGTGCTATAACCTCCATTTTCTCTTTTATCAATAACCTCACAACCATCTGCTTTACTTAAAATATCTCTCACTTTTTCTAAAGTATATGGTTTTTCAAATTCTATATTAACAGACTCCGAATGAGAAACTAAAACAGGAATTCTTACACATGTAGCTGTAAGCTCTATTGAATCATCTAATATTTTTTTTGTTTCATTTGTCATTTTTAATTCTTCTTTTGTATATCCGTCATCGGCAAAAACATCGATATGTGGAATAACATTAAAAGCGATTTGTTTAGTAAAATTTTTTGACTCTATTTTTTTTCCATCTAAATATTGTTTAGTTTGATCTATTAATTCGTCCATTGGACTTTTGCCACCACCTGAAACAGATTGGTAAGTTGAAACTACAACTCTTTTAATTTTGAATAAATTATGTAGTGGTTTAAGTGCTATAACAAGTTGTGCTGTAGAACAATTTGGATTTGCAATAATATTTTTTTTCATATTTTTAATTTCAGCTGCATTTACTTGTGGGACAATCAATGGAACATCTGGATCCATTCTAAAAAAACTCGAATTATCAATTACAATTGTGTGCTTGGCAGCTTTTTCTGCATATTTTTCAGCAATTTTTCCTCCAGCTGCAAAAAAGGTTATATCTGCTTTTGAAAAATCATATGTTTCTAAATTTTCAATAACATACTCTTTACCTCTAAAAGAGATTTTTTTTCCTGCACTTTTTTCTGAGGCAACCAAATATAGATCATCAAACTTGAAGTTTTTTTTATCAAATACCTCAAGAGTTTTTCTACCAACATTTCCTGTTGCGCCTACTATAGCTATGTTCATTTTAAAGCTGTTATACTAAATAAAAGGTAAATCGCAAACTTTACCACTGCAAATGTCGCCATTTATGCTTGCTTTTACCTTCTGGTCTACATTCCAATGTGATTTTTTCATCATCGCAATACCAATCACTTTTTTAAAATGAGGTGAATAGCATGCCGACCGTAATTCTCCAACGAGGTTGTTCTGATCATCAGTCAGATCTAAAGATCCTGTTAAACTTATTTTCTCTATATCAAATTTAACTCCCATTAATTTTTTATTTATTCCTTCAGATTTAATTGTCTTCAGTTTTTCTTTTCCTAAAAAGATAACATCACTCTCTATGTTAATATATTTGTCGAAACCACATTCATAAGGATTATCTCCATTATCCATATCATTACCGTGAGATAACAGTCCACTTTCTATTCGTTCTATCAAATTAGGACATCCTGGTTTAACATTAAATTCTTTTCCAATTTCAAATAAATGATCATACAGTTTTAAGCCTGCTTCTGTATTTTGAACATATACTTCATAGCCTCCTTGTTTAGACCATCCAGATTGTGCAATAAGATGTTTTACGCCACCAAAATCAAAATAATCAAAACCAAAAAATTTTAATTTTGTAATCTTTTCTCCAAATACTTTTTCCATCAATTTAAATGATTTTGGACCTTGTACTGCCATGATATCAACTTTAGGCTCTATAATTTCAACATCAAAATTATTTCCAATTGCTAATCCTTTTGCAAATAATATTACGTCAGTATCAGCAATAGAAATCCACCATTTGCTCTCATTTATTCTTAAAATAACTGGATCATTTATTAAACCAGCATTGTTATCTATAATTGGACAATAATAACATCTCCCATCTTTCGATTTTGATAAATCTCTACAAGTCATCAGCTGAACTAATTTTGCAGAATCTTTTCCTGAAATTTCTACCTGTCTTTCAGCTGCCACATCCCAAATTTGAACATACTCTTTTAAATGATGATAAGATTCTTCAATTGAACCAAATGCAGCTGGAAGCAACATATGATTATAAATTGTATAAGCCGTAACACCCTGTTCTTCAATTCGAGAAGTATATGGTGTACCTCTAAGTCTTCTTGATTTTGCAATTAAAAAATTTTTCATTTTTTTAGAAATTCTAAAACCTTGTCTCTCATTTCAAATGCTTTTTCAATCATAATCATGTGGCCACAACCTTCGATTATATGCGTAGATGAATTATTAATCAGACTAGCAAATTTTTTTCCAGATTCTAGATTTACCATCTTATCTAGAGAACCAAAAATAAACATCGATGGGAATTCAATTAATTTAGCTGCTTCAGAACCATTTTTGTAATTGTTACATGCAACAAGGTCTACTGCCAGTATGCCTCTTATATCCCTAGGTGATTGTATTATTTTTTCTACTGGGTTCCCTCCAATAAATCTTTTTGAGCCTTCATAACCCCACTTCATCATTAATTTAACGGCATCAGAGTCTCCGTTTTTTGCTAGATCAATTAAATCTGGATGAACTGGCATTTTATTTGAACCCCCAACAAAAACTAATTTTTTTAACCTATTTTTATATTTATGAGCATATTCAAGCATCTCCAAACAACCTTGGGAATGACCAATTAAAATTAAATTATTTAAATTTAGTTTGTTAAAAGCTAGTTCCAACCAATCGGCTATTTTTTCAATACTATCTAGGCAGGGACCGTCGGAATTACCATGCCCAGGTAAATCAATAGATAATACGTTAAAATTATTATTTGAAAAAAACTGTTCTGTGAGAGACCAAACGATATGTGAAAGACCACTTCCATGAAGAAATACTATTGTTTCTTTTTTTTGATCTATGCCCTGTCCTGCATCAGACGCATAAACATTTTTATTTTCCAATTGAAAATTCAATAATTACCTAAACTTGTTTTCTCAATTCAAATTTTTGTATTTTTCCTGTTGAAGTTTTTGGCAATTCACAGAAGACAACTTTCTTGGGTACTTTAAATCCTGCTAAAGTTTCTTTACAAAAATCAATTAATTCTTTTTCTGATACTGGTTTATCTTTAATCATTTCAATAAATGCACAAGGAACTTCGCCCCATTTTTCGTCTGGTTTAGCGACAACCGCTGCAATAGAAACCGATGGGTGTTTTGAAAGTGTGTTTTCTATTTCAATTGAGGAAATATTTTCTCCTCCAGAAATAATTATATCTTTTGATCTATCTTGTATTTTTACATAACCATCGGGATGCATCACGGCTAGATCACCGCTATGAAACCACCCATCCTTCATAGCTTTGTCTGTAGCTTCTTTATCCTTAAAATAACCTTTCATTACGACATTTCCTCTAATCATAATTTCACCGATTGTTTTTCCATCTTTAGGAACTTCTTTCATTGTTTCTGGATCCAAAACAGTTACACCTTCAGTATTTGGATATCTCACACCTTGCCTAGCTTTAATTTCATTTTGTTTTTCTTCATCAAAATTGTTCCACTCATCATTCCAAGCACACTGGGTAACATGTCCATAAGTTTCAGTTAGACCATAAACATGCATAACCTCAAAACCTAATGCTCTCATTTTTTTGAAAATTATACTTGGTGGAGGTGCTCCAGCTGTTAATACATAAACTTTTTGCTTTAATTTTTTTTTGTCACTTTCTGGTGCTCCTGCAATCATATTTAATACAATTGGTGCACCCCCAAAATGGGTTACTTCATATTTGTCAATTAATTCAAAAATTTTTTTAATATCAATATTTCTTAAACAAATTGTCCTTCCATTTAACATTGGAACTGTCCATGGATAGCACCAACCGTTACAATGAAACATTGGAACAACTGTTAAAAAGTTTAATCTATTTGGCATATTCCAAGCTACCGAACTTCCTGTAGACATTAAATACGCACCTCTATGATGATAAACTACACCTTTGGGATTTCCTGTAGTACCTGAAGTATAACTTAACGATATTGCTTGCCATTCATCCTCTGGCATTTGCCAATCAAAATTTTCATCACCTGTATTTAAAAAACTCTCATATTCTAAATCACCAATTTTTTCTAATTTCGATTGATCAGCATTTTTATCATCTATATCAATTATTGTAATTTTTTTATTCAAAGTTTTTAATGCTTTCTTAACTTCTCCATGTAATTGTCTATCAACTACTAGCACCTTTGCATCACTGTGATCTAAAATATATGAAATTGTATTTGCATCTAATCTTATATTAATTGTATTTAATACTGCCCCTGCCATAGGCACTGAGTAATGACCTTCGAAAATCTCAGGTGTATTGAAGGCCAAAAACGAAACAGTATCTCCTTTTTTAATTCCAATTTTTGACAGTGCACTAGCAAATTTTATAGCTCTTTTGTAAACTTCATTCCAAGTATATTTCCTATCTTCATAAATTATAGCTTCATAATTTGGATAAATTTCCCTTGCTCTTTTAAGAAAAGTTAATGGGGTAAGCGGGACGTGGTTTGCTTTATTTTTATCTAAGTTTGTCTCGTAATGATTCATTGTTAATTAAACTTGAAATTCATTATGTTAGAGCTTCCAGAAATTGCAGATTTGTAATGATACTCAGCTCTAGGCAATACCTTATCGAAATAAAATTTTGCTGTATTTATTTTATCACTATAAAATTCTTTATTTTTTTCAAAATCATTAAAACTTACATCTAAAATTTTAATCCAAGCGTAAGCAATAGAAACATAACCTAGGCTTCTCAAATAATCATTTGCTGCAGCACTAACGTCGTCTTTTTCAATTTTATGTTTATCCTTAATCCAGTCTGTAAACTTAGACAAAATATCTAAATAATGATTTAATTCTTTTGAAAATGTTTTTGCTTTTTCATTCTTGCTATCACATTCGGATTTAACCATATCTAAAAACTTTTTGATAACATCACCATTTTTATTAAATAATTTTCTGAATACTAAATCTGCTGCCTGAACAGAATTTGTACCTTCGTAAATTGGAGTAATACGATTATCTCTATATAACTGCTCTATTCCTTGGTCTTTAGTATAACCATATCCACCATGTATTTGCATCGCATCATTCGTAATTTCCATAGCTAAATCTGTAAATAATGATTTAACAACTGGTGTCATCAATGAAACATAATCCAAAGCTTCTTGTTTAATTTTTTCATCCGGATGATAAAGACTCACCTCAGTTTGTTGTGATAACCAAAAACATAAAGCTCTTTCACCTTCAATGATTGACTTCATATTAAGTAAAGATCTTCTAATATCTGCATGTTCAATAATAAAATCTGCTCCGTTAGTAGATTTTGAATTATTTGTTTTGCCCTGTTTTCTCTCTTTTGCATAGGCTAGTGAGTTTTGATAAGCAATTTCAGAAATTCCTAAACCTTGAATGCCTACCACTATTCTCTCAAGGTTCATCATAGTAAACATGGCGCTAAGGCCTTTGTCTTTGTTACCAATCATATACCCTGTTGCTTCATCAAAATTTAATACACATGTTGCTGAACCCTTTATTCCCATTTTGCTTTCAATAGATCCTGTTGAAATTCCATTTCTTTGACCAACACTACCATCTTCATTTACAGTAAATTTTGGAACTAAAAATAAACTAATTCCTTTGGTGCCTGCAGGTGAGTCTGCTGATCTTGCTAAAACTAAATGAATAATATTTTCAGTTAAATCATGATCACCAGAAGTTATAAAAATCTTTTGACCACTAATTTTATAGGTGTCATCAGTTTGTTTGATGGCTTTTGTTTTTAACAAACCTAAGTCTGTACCACAGACTGGTTCTGTTAAACACATAGTGCCACTCCATTTACCCTCGACGATTTTTGGCAAATATTTATCTTTTATTTGATCTGAAGCGTGATGATTAATACAATTATAGGCACCAATACTAAGTTCACTATATAATTTAAATGATAAGCTAGCTGAGGAAAGCATTTCATCAAAAAATGCACTTACTGTTTTTGGCATTCCTTGGCCTCCATATTTAGGATCACAAGACAATGATGTCCAACCATCTTCAATATATTTCTGATATGCCTCTTTGTAACCCGGTGGTGTTCTGACAACACCATTTTCTAAAATTGCTGGATTTTCATCACCTGCTTTAGCAAGAGGTAAAATTAAATTTTGATTTATTTTAGCTGCTTCTTCTAAAATATCTTTAACGAGATCTGCACTCACCTCATTATATTTTTCAAGCTCATTATAATTTTTATTGTCTCTTAATTTTTCAAAGAGAAACATCATATCTTTTACTGGCGCTGTATAACTTGGCATATTTAAAGCTTAGAATAATTCTAGTTTTATTGCAATTTTGAAATTATCGCATCACCCATTGCTGAGGTCGAAGTCTCTTTCATGCCTTCTGACATTATATCTTTAGTTCTTAACCCATCATTTAAAACATCTTGGACTGCTTTTTCTAAAATATCTGCTTCTTTATCAAGATCTAAAGAATATCTTAGTGCCATAGCAAAGCTCAAAATAGAAGCAATTGGATTTGCTATCCCTTTACCAGCTATATCTGGAGCCGACCCGTGTATAGGCTCATACATTGCTCTCATCTCACCATCTTTATTTTTTGCGCCTAAAGATGCTGAAGGTAAAAGACCTAAAGATCCTGTTAACATTGAAGCTTGATCTGACAACATATCTCCAAACAAATTATCTGTTACAATTACATCAAATTGTTTTGGGTTTCTTAAAAGCTGCATAGCACAATTGTCTGCTAACATATGACTTAATTCTACATCTTTGTATTCTTTTTCATGAAGTTCTTGAACTTCTTCTTTCCACAATTGTCCTGCTTCCATGACATTTGATTTTTCACAAGAAGTAACTTTATTTGATCTTTTTCTAGCTAAATCAAATGCAATCCTAGCTACTCTAGTAATTTCACTAGTCGTGTAAGTATGGGTATTAATTCCTTTTCTTTCTCCATTTTCAATTGGCTTAATTCCTCTAGGTTCACCAAAATATATACCACCCGTTAACTCTCTAACTATCATTATATCTAATCCTGAAACAACTTGTGGCTTAAGGGTTGAGGCATCAACTAATTGCTTGAAACAAATTGCTGGCCTTAAATTTGCAAAAAGTTTTAATTCTTTTCTAAGTTTTAATAATGCTCTTTCAGGTTTTTTAGAAAATTCTAGATTATCCCATGTAGGACCACCAACTGCTCCAAGCATAATTACTTCACTTTCTAGTGCTTTATAAAAAACTTCATCAGTAATTGGAGTACCGTGTTTATCATATGAACAACCACCAACTAACTCCTGATCTATTTCAAAATCTAAAGATTTTTTATCATTAAACCAGTTAATGATTTTTTTTACCTCAGTTATTACCTCTGGGCCAATACCATCACCAGGAAGTAAAAGTATTTTTCTTTTTTTTACTTTAATCATTAAATACCCAAGGCTTTTCGTTTTTTAAATTTGTTTCAAACTTTTCTATTTTTTCTGATTTTTTTAACGATAAAGCGATATCATCAAGTCCTTCTAACAAACATTTTTTCTTAAATGGATCAACTTCAAATTTGAGCTCATTATTTCCATAAACTATTTTTTCCTCTTGCAAATCAATAGAAATTTCTTCTTGTCTATTTGCGTATTCAGATAGCTCTTTTATTTTTTCTTCTTCAAGGATTATAGGCAAAATTCCATTTTTAAAACAATTACTAAAAAAAATATCTGCATAACTTGAACTTATTACACAAGTAATTCCAAAATCTAATAAAGCCCAAGGAGCATGTTCTCTTGATGAACCACATCCAAAGTTTTTTCCAGCAATTAAAATTTTAGATTGGTTAAATGGATCTTTGTTTAACACAAAATCATTTATTTCTTTGCCTTGATCATCATATCTCATTTCAAAAAACAAATTTTTTCCAAGGCCAGTTCTTTTGATAGTTTTTAAAAACTGTTTTGGAATTATCATATCAGTATCAATATTTACAATTGGTAAATAAGCTGGGATACTTTTTAATTTATTAAATTTTTGCATTTAATTTTGATACTTTCTTACATCATCTAAATTACCTGAAATTGCAGCTGCTGCAGCCATTCCTGGACTAACTAGATGGGTTCTGCCACCTCTACCTTGTCTTCCCTCAAAATTTCTATTCGATGTAGACGCGCATCTTTCTTCTGGTTTTAATTTATCAGCATTCATCGCTAAACACATAGAGCAACCTGGTTCTCTCCATTCAAACCCTGAGCTAACAAAAATTTTATCTAGTCCTTCTTGCTCTGCTTGTTCTTTAACTAAGCCTGAGCCTGGAACTACTATAGCATTAACATGCGATGATACTTTTTTATCTTTTATGATTTTTGCTGCTTCTCTTAAATCCTCAATTCTGCCATTAGTACAACTCCCAATAAATACTTTATCTACTTTTATATCTGTGGCTGCCATGTCAGGTTTTAAACCCATATACTTTAAAGCTCTTTCAATTGAATTTTTTTTATCTTCATCGGTCTCATTATTTGGATTTGGAACTTTTCCATCAATTGTTATTACATCTTGTGGTGACGTACCCCATGTAATCATGGGTAAAATTTCATTTGCATTAAGGCTAATTTCTTTATCAAAACTAGCATCAGCGTCTGTTTTTAAAGTTTCCCAATATTTCAAAGCTTTGTCCCAATTTTCACCTTTTGGAGACATTGGCTTTCCCTTTAAATATTCAAAAATTTTTTCATCTGGTGCAATTAATCCTGCTCTTGCACCACCTTCAATTGTCATATTGCAAATAGTCATTCTTTGCTCAACACTTAAAGATCTTATTAAATCTCCAGCATATTCTACAACCGATCCTGTTCCACCTGCTGTACCTATTTTTCCAATTATTTGAAGTATTACATCTTTAGATGTAACTCCCAAAGAAAGTTCACCATTAACATTAATTCTAAAATTTTTAGCTTTCTTCTGAACTAATGTTTGGGTTGCTAAAACATGTTCAACTTCTGAAGTTCCTATTCCAAATGCTAAAGCACCAAATGCTCCATGTGTTGCAGTATGGCTGTCTCCACAAACAATAACTGTACCTGGCTGAGTAAACCCTTGTTCAGGTCCTATGATATGAACGATACCTTGTCTCTTATCATCCATGCCAAATAACTGAACGTTAAATTCTTTACAATTTGACTCTAGTGTATCTACTTGAATTTTTGATTCTTCATCTGAAATACCTTTTGATCTGTCAGTTGTTGGAACATTGTGGTCTGCAACCGCTAGAGTTAAATTTGGGTGTCTAACTTTTCTATTAGAATTTCTTAATCCTTCAAAAGCTTGGGGGCTTGTCACCTCATGAATTAAATGTCTATCTACAAAAAGCAAAGATGTGCCGTCATCTTGCTGATCAACTAGATGATCGTTCCAAATTTTATCGTATAGTGTTGTAGACATTGAAAAAAAATTTATTTTTTTTCTGTAGAGCTTTCTGATTTTTGTTCGTCTTTAGGTGCCTCTGCTGCTGGAGCTGCCTCTTCTTTAGGTGCCTCTGCTGCTGGAGCTACATTTTCCTCTGTAACAGTTTCTGGTTTTGCCTCTATATCAATACCAATTTTTTTTCTAATTTTTTCAGCAATCCTTGCTGATTTACCAGTTCTGTCTCTTAGATAATAAAGTTTTGCTCTTCTTACTTTACCTGATCTAATAACCTTAATTGAATCAATTAAAGTTCCAAATAGTGGGAAAGTTCTCTCAACACCCTCTCCAAAAGAAATTTTTCTAACTGTAAAAGATGAGTTTAGGTCTCTGCTTTTTTTAGCAATACATACTCCCTCAAAATATTGAATTCTATCTTTTTTACCCTCGGTAATTCTCACACCAACTTTAACAACATCTCCAGGATAAAATTCGGGAATTTTTTTCTCTGAAAGAATTTTGTTAACGTTATACTGGTTTATTTCTTCAATTGTTTTCATGTTAATATTTATCAAGTTAATTCTTCTTATATTTTTCCCATAAATCTGGTCTTCGGACGCGTGTTATAGCCTCAGATTGAGATAAACGCCAGTGTTTAATTTTATTATGATCACCTGATAATAGCACGTCTGGCACAGCTTTTTTCTCCCAAATTTGAGGTTTTGTATACTGAGGGTACTCTAGAAGACCATTTTCAAAGGTTTCATCTAATTTAGATTTTTCATTTCCTAATACACCTGGCAGCAATCTTAAAATACTATCTATAACTACATATGCTGCCGACTCCCCGCCTGATAAAACATAATCTCCAATACTAATTTCCTCAATATTTCTTGTTGAAAGTATTCTTTCATCCACACCTTCAAAATGACCACAAATTAAAGACAGAGATTTTTCATTAGCTAGCTCTTTTGCTAAATTTTGATCAAATTTTTTTCCTTTTGGTGATAAGTATAAAATTCTCTCACTCTCGTTTTTGTTTTCATCTAAAGACTTTCCAAGAACATCTGCTTTTAGCAACATCCCTGAACCACCCCCATAAGGTGTGTCATCTACTGTTTTATGTTTGTCATCAGCTGCATCTCTTATGTTTACAACTTTAAGTTTCCATAAATTGTTTGATAAAGCTCTTCCATAAAGTCCTTTAGATAAAGGACCAGGAAAAACCTCTGGATAAAGTGTAAACACTT